>CATMOC010000200.1 GCA_950071955.1 uncultured Mesorhizobium sp.
CCATAGAATTCGCGTTCGTCGTGCCCGTGCTGCTCGCACTCTACTTCATTACCATGGAAGTGTCGCAGGGCCTGGAGGCAAACAAGAAGACGTCGCGTGTCGGCATCATCGTCGGCGACCTGATCACGCAGCAGCAGACGATCGTGAAGGCGGAAGTCGACGCAATCATGCGGGTCGGAGAGGCGGTGGTCCAGCCCTACAACCGGTCTTCGCCAGGGATCTACGTGACAGCGATCCAGATCACCAACGAGTCCGTCCCCAAGGTAAAAGTGGCCTGGTCGCGCAAGCTCGAGAACGGCACGGCGAGCGGCTATCTTTCGAAAGACACCACGACGACCGTTCCCGCGGCGCTCAAGGTGCCGGGCAGTTTCCTCGTTCGCACCGAGGTCAAGCTGGACTACAAGCCCGTTCTCACCTGGAGTGCGTCGCAGAAGAAGACGCTTGGCCTGGCCGCCGCTTTCGACGACATCCAGATGGACGAGATCTATCACCTTCGCCCGCGCATGAGCCAGGAAATCCCCTGCGGGGACTGCTGACAGTCGACCGGCAAACCTAAACGCTCATCGACACTCGGCTCGGCTGACGAAAAACATGGTGGTCCGCCGAGCCCGGGGCTTTCACGGGCTTTACGATGCCCGAGCGACGACCTGACCTTTGCGCATCGTGGTCCCCTTTTCGACGATCGTCGTCTGTCGGCTCGCGAAAAGCGCTCTCCTAGAAAGACAAGTCATCCAGCCGGCCTGCACCAGCGCAGGGCACGTCACGCGCAAGGTAGAGGGTGTGGCTCGTTCCCTGCCGGCATCGCTTTGCTTGAAGCGAAGGTGGCGATCCGGTACAAGGCCGCGCGCCCGGACGGCACGACGCCCCGGGCGGATTGCGCGGCGAGAAGGCTGTCCTGTGACAAGGATGGACCCGCAATCGAGATGATCACTCCGGGGGATCGCTCATGACCGTTTCCCATACCGGCGGCTGCCGCTGCGGCTCGGTGCGCTTCGAAGCCTCCGTCGAGCCACACCACATCAGCTACTGCCACTGCGCGGATTGCCGCCGCGCGACCGGCGCGCCGGTGTCGGCCTTCGTCGGCTTTCGGGCCGACGCAGTGTCGTTTTCCGGCGAAGAGCCGCAGGTGTTCGGGAACGGGCCGGCAAGCCGCAGCTTCTGCGGCAATTGCGGCTCGCCGATCGCCTATGTCGACGAGCGCCTGAAAAACCAGATCTGGTTCATGCTCGGCGCCATGGACGAACCCGCGAATTACAGGCCCACGCAGCACGCCTACGTGCGCGAGCAGCTTCGATACGTCCACATGCCCGACGGCCTGCCGCGCTATGTTAAGTCGAGCGTCGAGCGGCCGGAGATGCAATGACGGAAATGCCGCGCACGCCGCGGGACGGTTCAGACATGCCGACATTGCTCGTGTGGCGAGGGCACAAGTTCCGGTTCGACGCGTCCGACGTGCCCCGAACCGCCGCATGGGCACGTCATGAAGGACGGCAAGGCTGCGAAAGTCTGGCTGCGGAGCCTGGAGTTCCGGACTGACACGCTTCTGACGGTGGACTCGCGTCCGGCCGATCTGTATCGGTCGCCGCGCGCGACCAGTTGGAAACCACGACAATGAAACTGACCCTCTCCTGGCTGAAGGAACACCTCGAAACCGAGGCCTCGCTCGACGAGATATGCGAGCGGCTGACGATGATCGGCCTCGAGGTCGAGCATGTCGACGACAAGAGCGCTTTGAAGCCCTTCGTCATCGCGAAAGTGCTGACTGCCGAGAAGCATCCGGATGCCGACAAGCTGCGGGTGCTCTCGGTGGACACCGGCGACGGCAAGCCGGTCCAGGTCGTCTGCGGCGCCCCCAACGCGCGGGCAGGGCTGATCGGCGCCTTCGCCGCGCCCGGCACGTATGTGCCCGGCATCGACGTGACGCTCTCGGTCGGCAGGATTCGCGGCGTGGAGAGCCACGGCATGATGTGCTCGGAGCGCGAGCTGATGCTGTCGGACGAGCATGACGGCATCATCGACCTGCCGGCCGACGCGCCGGTCGGCCAGTCCTTCGCATCGTGGGCGAAACTCGACGACCCGGTGATCGAGATCAACCTGACGCCCAACCGTCCGGACGCCACCGGCGTGCACGGCATCGCGCGCGATCTCGCGGCGGCCGGCCTCGGCACGCTCAAGTCCGGCGCGGTCGAGCCGGTCGGCGGCGCCAGCGAATGTCCCGTCAAGGTGACGATCGAGGCGCCGGACCTGTGTCCCGGCTTTGCGCTGCGCCTGGTGCGCGGGGTCAGGAACGGCGCGTCGCCGAAATGGATGCAGCAGCGGCTGATGGCCATCGGGCTTCGGCCGATCAACGCGCTGGTCGACATCACCAACTACATCACCTTCGACCGCGGGCGCCCGCTGCACGTGTTCGATGCGGCGAAAGTCAAGGGCGACCTCACCGTGCGGCGTGCCCGCGAAGGCGAGACGGTGCTGGCGCTCGACGGGCGCGAATACACGTTGTCCTCCGAGACATGCGTCATCGCCGACGAAAACGGCGTCGAATCGATCGCCGGCATCATGGGCGGCGAACATTCGGGTTGCGACGCGAACACCACCGACGTGCTGATCGAATCGGCGCTGTGGAACCCGCTCGCCATTGCCCGCACGGGACGCGAACTCGGCATCGTCACCGACGCGCGCTACCGTTTCGAGCGCGGCGTCGATCCGGAGTTCATGGGCGCCGGGCTGGACCTCGCCACCCGCATGGTGCTGGAAATCTGCGGCGGCGAGGCTTCGCGGGAGGAGATCACCGGTTATCGGGGCCAACACGACAAGACGATCTCCTTCCCGATTGCGGAGGTGAAGCGCCTGACCGGGCTGGACGTTCCGCGTGAAACCATCGTCGATATCCTGAACCGCCTCGGTTTCATGACAAGGGGCGAAGGCGAGGTGCTGGACGTCACGGTGCCGTCCTGGCGCCCGGACGTCGAGGGCAAGGCCGATCTCGTCGAGGAAGTCATGCGCATCCACGGGGTGGAGAAGATCGCGCCGCAGCCGATGACGAGCGACGAGGCCGTCAGCGGAAAGATCCTGACGACATTGCAGCTGCGCACCCGCGCCGCGCGCCGGGCGCTTGGCGTGCGCGGCATGATGGAGGCCGTTACCTGGTCGTTCATCCCGGCGAAACATGCCGAACTGTTCGGCGGCGGACAGGCTTCGCTGAAGCTTGCAAACCCGATCGCGGCCGACATGTCGGACATGCGGCCCTCACTGCTGCCCGGCCTGCTGGCCGCGGCGCAGCGCAATGCCGACCGCGGCTTCGCCGATGTGGCGTTGTTCGAGGTGTCCGGCACCTACGAAGGCGACCGCGCGGGCGAGCAGCGCCGGGTGGCGGCTGGCGTGCGCCGGGGAACCGCGCGAATGGAAGGCTCCGGCCGCGCCTGGTCGGGCAATGCGCCGTCCGTTGGCGTGTTCGACGCAAAGGCGGACGCCCTCGCGGCGCTCGAAGCCTGCGGCGCCCCGGTCGACAAGCTCCAGGTCGAGGCGGGCGGTCCGGCCTGGTACCATCCGGGACGGTCCGGAACGATCAAGCTCGGACCGAAGGTCGTTCTCGCCACCTTCGGCGAGTTCCACCCGAGGACGCTGGAGGCGCTCGACGTTTCCGGTCCGCTCTGCGGCTTCGAGGTCTTCGTCGATGCCGTTCCCGAGCCGAAGGCGAAGCCGACGCGTACAAAGCCGCGCCTCGACCTCTCGCCTTTCCAGGCGGTGCGGCGCGATTTTGCCTTCGTCGTCGACCGCGGCGTCGAGGCCGGCACCGTGACGCGCGCCGCGCTCGGAGCCGACAAGAAGCTGATCACCGGCGTCTCGGTGTTCGACGTCTTCGAAGGTACCTCGCTCGGTGAAGGCAAGAAGTCGGTCGCCATCGAGGTATCGATCCAGCCCGTCGACAAGACGCTGACGGACGAGGATTTCGAGGCGCTGGCCGGGCGTATCGTCGACAACGTCAGGAAGCAGACCGGCGGCGTGCTGCGGGGCTGAGGCTCTGCGGCACCGCCCGTGCCACGTTCGCAGGGCGGGACGTAGCATCCGCTCTTTTCGCAGCCGTAGTTTTATGTGCGCTTATCATTTTTGAACGCACGCGCGCTCGAATCCGCCTAGAGGCGGTTCATTCCGACCCGGTCGGACTGAGCCCCTTCCGGGTGGAGGCGAGATGGAAAGTGCTATTCCTGCATCGTTGCTGGCGATGCTGGATCGACGCGATGCGATGTCCCCGGCCGAGCGTCAGGCGTTCGCCGGTCTTCCGTGGCGGCTCCAGTCCTTCCAGGACGGCGCCGAGATCGTCCCCGAAGGGCACCGGCCGACCGAGAGCTGCGTTCTCCTCAGGGGCTTCACGGCCAACGTGCGCTATCTTGCCAACGGCGACCGCCAGCTCACCGCGATCCACGTTCCGGGCGATTTCTTCGACCTCCATGGGCTCTTCCTGAAGGTGCTGGATCATGGCGTGGTGGCGCTGACGGAGTGCCAGGTCGCAATGGTGAAGCACGAGCATCTGAAGCGGCTGGCGGCAGACCACCTGCGCCTGGTTTCGATGTTCGCGGCATCGATCGCGCGGGAAGGCGCGCTGCAGAGGACCTGGATCGTGTGCATGGGGCGTAAGGATCCGGTCCGGCGCATCGCCCACCTCGTCTGCGAGATGTACCGCCGTCTCGAGCGCGCCGGCGGCGCCCGCGACTTCCAGTTCGAATTTCCCGTAACGCAGGCGGAGATCGCCGACCTGGCCGGCCTTTCGGTGGTCCATACCAATCGCGCCCTCCAGGAGCTGCGCGCGACCGGACTGATGAGCTGGCAGGGGGCCGAGATCAGGATCAGCAACTGGGCCTCGCTTGTCGCATTCGCGGGTTTCGACGAGACCTACCTGGGGCTTCAGTTGGACGAACAGTAGGGGTCCGGCACATCGCACCTGTGCCACAGGTTGGAAGCGGCCCGGCGAAATCGCAGGCGCGAAATAGTGCTTGATCGCCGGGATCGGCGCGATACGGTCCCGACCCGGAACATACAGGCATCCACCATGAAATCGCTTGGAACCCTGCTCGCGCTCTTTGGTCTTTCGCTGGCTCCGTCGCCCGCCGCGGCCCAGGCATTGGCCGACCAGATGACCTGCGACCAGGCGATCGCCTATTACGAGAAGCACGGCGTCATCTATGTCCTGGCGAACGGAAAATTCGCGGTGCCGTTGCGTGTCGGCGTTCCGGTTTCCCAAGCCGGCACACTCCAGTGCCATGACCGGGGAACAACGCCACGTCCCTATACTGTCAGCACGAAGGATACATGGCGCTGCACGATCGCGGTGAGCTGCTGATCCCCGCGCCGGCAACGTCTCTTCGAGGCCTCTCTTTTCCGTCCCTGTCGTGCGCAACCCATCGGCTTGCCAGCGGCGAAGCGTTATGTTTGTATGAATATATCGCTGCGCCTCGCGCCGCACGTCCTGTTGGAGACGCGCCATGCCTGGTTCTCTGTCGTCCGCCTTTCGCAGGCTCGCCACGCTCGTTCTGGCGGCGGCTGCGCTGTCGGCCGCGAACCCGACGATCTCGACCGCCCAGGAAAAGGTGGTGATCTTCGCGGCGGCGAGCCTCAAGAATGCGGTGGACGACATCGTCGAGGACTGGGAAACCCGGACCGGAAAGACGGCGGCCGTTTCCTATGCAGGGTCGTCCACGCTGGCGAAGCAGATCGAGCAGGGAGCGCCGGCCGATATTTTCATGTCCGCCGACCTCGAGTGGATGGACTACCTTTCCGGCAAAGGGCTGACGGTGAAGGAGAGCGAGCGGGTGCTGTTGGGGAACCGTCTCGTGCTTGTCGCCCCCGCTGATTCGCAAGTCACTGCAAAGATATCGCCCGGCTTCGATCTCGCCGACGTTCTGGGCAACGGCCGCCTCGCCATGGCCAACGTCGATGCCGTGCCGGCCGGCAAATACGGGAAGGCGGCGCTGGAGACACTCGGCGTCTGGGACTCGGTTTCCGGCAGGTTCGCCCAGGCCGACAATGTCCGCGCGGCCCTGGCTCTCGTCGCGGCGGGCGAGACGCCGCTGGGCATCGTCTACGAGACCGACGCGGCGGCGGAACCGGCCGTGCGGATCCTCGACCGGTTTCCCGAGGATTCGCATCCGCCGATCCTCTACCCGGTCGCGCGGATCGCCGGCTCGGAGAACCCGGGTGCCATGGATCTGATGGAATTCCTGCTGTCGTCCGCGGCGCGCCGCTCCTTCGAAAGGCAGGGTTTCACCTGGCTCGGACCGATAGAGTCGAACTGAATCCGCCGCGCCATGGATTGGCTGAGCCTCAGTCCCGATGAGTGGAGCGCCGTCCGGCTATCCCTTAAGGTCGCGACATGGGCGATGCTGGCGAGTCTCCCTTTCGGCGTCGCCGTCGCGCTTCTCCTGGCGCGGCGAGACTTCTGGGGCAAATCGCTCGTCGACGGCTTCGTCCACCTGCCGCTTATCCTGCCGCCGGTGGTCACGGGATACCTGCTTTTGCTTGGCTTCGGACGGCGCGGCCCGATCGGCGGTTTCCTTGAGGAGCATTTCGGCATCGTCTTCGCCTTTCGCTGGACTGGTGCTGCGCTGGCCTGCGCGATCATGGGTTTTCCGCTGATGGTGCGCGCCATCCGGCTCTCGATCGAGGCGGTGGACCGGCGCCTGGAGCAGGCCGCGGGAACGCTCGGCGCCAGCCGGATGAGGGTGCTCGCCACCATCACGCTGCCGCTCAGCCTGCCCGGCATCATCGCCGGCATGATCCTCTCC
>CATMOC010000201.1 GCA_950071955.1 uncultured Mesorhizobium sp.
CTGATCACTGCCAATGATCGTGCGTAGCGGTTGCTCCATGTGATGCTTACGCCGGAAGCGGTAGTTGCCTTGGCGATCCGTCGTCGCCGAAGCGAACGACGCTAATCGAAATCTTTGGCCAACTCCGTGCTCACTTCGGGCGACATCCCCGCCATATGGCCGTAATTCGGGTGCTCGATAGCTATGACGATTTTTTCGGTTCCGTTCTTGAACGTGGCGATCTGATCCTTGGCGCCCGTCTTGAACACGTCCAGGGTGGCGCCCGCCAGGCGTCCCGATTCCAGCGCTGCCAGCAGCGCGTCCTCGTCCACGTGCTCGGCCATGTGGGTGAGGGCCTTCGGCGTGACGCCCTCCTCGGCCAGCACCTCGGCGCCGGTCAGGCGATTGAAGAGCGTCGACTTGCCCGCATTGGTGTAACCGACGATCGCTACGACCGGGAACGGAACTTTCCTGCGCTTGGAACGATGCAGTTCGCGCGTGCGCCGGACGGTTTCGAGTTCGCGCTTCAGCTTGGTGATCTTGTCCTGCAGGATGCGCCTGTCGGCTTCGATCTGCGTTTCGCCGGGGCCGCCCAGGAAGCCCGCGCCGCCGCGCTGGCGTTCAAGGTGGGTCCAACTCCGGACGAGGCGGCCCTTCTGGTAGTTGAGATGGGCGAGTTCCACCTGCAGCGCACCTTCCTTGGTGCGCGCGCGTTCGCCGAAGATTTCGAGGATGATGCCGGTGCGGTCCAGCACCTTGGCGTTCAGCGCCTTTTCGAGGTTGCGCTGCTGCACGGGCGTCAGCGGATGGTCGATGATGACCAGCGACGCCTCCGCCTGCTTGATGTGCTCGGCCAGTTCCTCGATCTTGCCGGTTCCCAGAAGCGTCGCCGGACGCGGCACGTTGACCGTCACGATTTCGGTATAGACCGGATCGAGATCGATCGCCCTGGCAAGCCCGATCGCCTCGGCGAAGCGCGCCTCTGGAGACCGCGCCAGCCTCGGCCGGCTCCGGCTCTCGTCTTCCTCGCGGGGAAAACGCGGCAGCACGGGAACGACGATCGCGGCACGCGCCGTCTTGCCCTTCAGCGCCTCGTCGGCCTGCCGCTCCTTAGCCCCCTGCTGGCGCCCGCCCGGATTGCTAGCGTCCAATCAGCTTTCCCGGCCGCTTTCCTCGCCATCGAACATCTGAACCGGCTGGCTCGGCATGATGGTGGAAATGGCATGCTTGTAGACGAGCTGGGAGTGCCCGTCGCGGCGCAGCAGCACACAGAAGTTGTCGAACGACGTCACCACGCCTGTGAGCTTCACACCGTTGATCAGGAAGATCGTGAGAGGGTTCTTGCTCTTTCGTACCGAATTCAGGAACAGATCCTGAAGATTCTGCGAACGTTCCGCCATTTTTCTTTTCTTTCGCCGTTCCCCGTCCCCCGTACACGACGGCGTCAACACACAAACGCGCGATCCAAATGTACGGAAAACTACCCACCTCGGAAGGACGGGCGCAATTGCTCGCCCCACTCCCCCTCCCTGCGGTTATCAGGCTTGGCTTTTTTCCGCAACGTCAAAAAAAGCTTCTCGTAATGAAAGTACCACCGATCCGGGATGGCCGTTCGCGATCGTATGGCCGTCGATCTCGACCACCGGCATCGCGATGGTCGTCGCCGAGCTGATGAAGGCTTCCCGGGCGTCCTTCGCCTCGGCGACCGTAAAGCCGCGCTCCTCGACGACGAGGCCGAGCTTGGCGGCGACCTCGAACAGGGTCATGCGGGTGATGCCGCGCAGGATGCCGTGCTCGGCCGGTCTGGTGACGAGACGGCCATCCTTCGTGACGATCCAGGCGTTCGAAGATCCGCCCTCCTTCACGGTGCCATCGACATCGACGAACCACGCCTCCTGCGCGCCCGCGCCCTTTGCCGTCTGCTTGGCCAGCACGTTGGGCAGGAGGCCCACCGTCTTGACGTCGACGCGGTCCCAGCGATTTTCGGGCACGGTGATCACCTTGATGCCGGTCTCGGCCCGCCTGGCGGCAAGGGCGGGATCCACCTTCCTTGCCGTGACGACGAGGGCCGGAGTAACGTCTTTCGGAAACAGGAAGTCGCGCGGGGCCACGCCGCGCGTCACCTGGAGATAGACCAGGCCGTTGCGCACGCCGTTGCGCGTCACAACCTCCCGCATGATCACTTCGAGCGCCTTGCGCGCCAGCGGCCAGTCCATCGCCAGTTCCCGCAGCGACCGGTCGAGCCGGTCGAGATGCCGCGGCATGTCGATGATGAAGCCGCGCGCCACCTCGCACACCTCGTAGACCCCGTCCGCGAACTGGTAGCCCCGGTCCTCTATGTGCACCGCCGCGTCGGCATGTCGGACGTAGCGCCCGTTGACATAGGCAATTCTCGGCATTTTTCCCCTCGGCTCCGTCCGCGGTCCCGCGGAGGTCGGACAACATGCGTTTCTAGAAGAACTCGAGACTGACGCGGAACATCTGCTCGACCTGGCGCACCGCGCTCGCCATGGCGAAGATCACCACGCGGTCCCCGGGGCGGATCACCAGCGAGCCGCTCGGCTTGATCACCTGTCCGTCGCGATAGACGATGCCGAGCCGCATTCCGTCGGGAAGGTCGAGGTCGCGCAGCGGCGAGCCGACCAGCGGCGACGTCTCCAGGGCTTCCGCCTCGATGATCTCGGCCGCACCGCGCTGTACGCTGTGGACTGCCCGGATGCGCCCGCGCCGGACGTGCTGGAGCACGCGCGAGATCGTCACCGAGCGCGGATTGACGTGGGCGTCGATGCCGAGCGTTTTCGTGAAGTCGTGGTAGGTCGGATTGTTGATCAGGACCAGGGTTGACTTGCAGCCGAGCCGCTTCGCCATCACGCTGGACAGAATGTTCACCTGGTCGTTGTTGGTCAGCGCGACCATCAGGTCCGCGTCCTGGATGTCGGCCTCCAGCAGCAGCTTCTGGTCCAGCGCGCTGCCGTGCAGGACGACGGTGCGGCGCAGCTTGTCGGCGATCGTCACCGCGCGCTCGCGCGTGTCCTCGATGATCTTGACCTTGGTCCGGGTCTGTCGCGCCTCCAGCGCCTTGGCCACGTAGAGCCCGATATTGCCGCCGCCGGCGATCACGATGCGCAGCGCTTCCGATTCCTCGTGCCCGAAGAGGCCGAGCGTCCGGCGCACCTGGTCCTTCCGGGTTACGACGTACGCGAGATCGCCCGCCACGAGCTGGTCGGCCGAATGCGGAATGAAGAGCCGTCCGTTGCGCCACACGCCGACCACGGTCGACGGCAGGTCCGGGAAGAGGTCCGAGAGCTGCGACAGCGGCGTGTTGATGACGGGGCATTCCTCCAGGCACTCGATCGCCACCATGGCCACGTGGTCGTCGCCGAAGCGCACCACGTCCGTTGCCCCCGGCAGGGCGATGCGGCGAAGCACCATTTCGCCGACTTCGATTTCGGGCGAGATGATGACGTCGATCGGCAGATTCTCGCGCGAGAACAGGTTCTGGTAGTGCGGCAGGAGGTAGGACTGCGCCCTGATGCGCGCGATCTTGGTCGGGATGTTGAACAGCGAGTGCGCGACCTGGCAGGCCGTCATGTTGACCTCGTCGTAGAGCGTCACGGCGATGAACATGTCGGCCTGCTGGGCGCCGGCCATTTCCAGCACGTCTGGATGCGCGCCGTGCCCCACGAAGCCGCGCACATCGAGCTGGTCGCGGATCGTGCGCACGAGTTCCGGCGAGGTGTCGATGACGGAGACGTCGTTCTGTTCGGCCGCGAGCCGCTCGGCGATGCCGTAGCCGACCTGCCCGGCACCGCAAATGATCACGCGCATTCCATGCTGCTCCGATCCGTCAAACGCCGAGCGACTTCAGCTTCCTGTGCAGGGCGGACCGTTCCATACCAACGAACTCGGCGGTACGCGAGATGTTGCCGCCGAAACGGTTGATCTGGGCGATCAGATATTCCTTCTCGAACATCTCTCGGGCCTCGCGCAGCGGCAGGGCCATGATGTGCTGGTCCGACTGGTTGGGCGCACGCGGCATCACGTCGCCGATCTCCGCCGGCAGGAGGTTCGTCGTGATCGGGGCATCGACGTCGTCGCCGCGCGCCAGGATCATCAGGCGCTCGACGTTGTTGCGAAGCTGGCGGACGTTGCCCGGCCAGTTGTGCGCCTGCAGCACGGCCAGCACGTCGTCTCCGATGCGCCGGTTCCTGATCCCGGACTGGCGTACGACCTGCTTCATGAAGTGGTCGACGAGGTACGGAATGTCCTCGCGCCGTTCCGACAGCGCCGGCACGATCACCGGAACAACGGCGAGCCGGTGATAGAGGTCCTCGCGGAACCGCCCCTCCGCGATCATCGCCTCGAGGTTCTGCGCGGTCGAGGAGATGATGCGGACGTCGACCTTCACGCGCTTGGCGCCGCCGACGCGCTCGAACTGCTGGTCGACCAGGACCCGCAGGATCTTGTTCTGCGTCTCGCGCGGCATGTCGGCCACCTCGTCCAGGTAGAGCGTGCCGCGATGCGCCTCTTCCAGCGCGCCGACCTTGCGTTCCGCGCCGTTCGGCTCCGTGCCGAAGAGCTCTATCTCCATCCGGTCGGGCGTGATCGATGCCGCGTTCATCGACACGAACGGCCCGTCCTTGCGCGCCGAGAGCGCATGGATGGCGCGCGCCGCCGCTTCCTTGCCCGAACCCGACGGACCGATGATCATCACGCGGCTGTTGGTCGGCGCGATCTTCTCGATGGAATGGCGCAGATGGTTCATCGCCGCCGAATTGCCGATCAGGTCGAACGTGTCGGCGGTGCGCTTCTTGAGTTCCGTCACCTCGCGGCGCAGCTTCGAGGTCTCGAGCGCCCGCTCGCAGATCAGGATCAGCCGGTCGGTCTTGAACGGCTTCTCGATGAAGTCGTAGGCGCCGCGCTTGATCGCGGAGACCGCGGTCTCGACCGTGCCGTGGCCCGAGATCATGACGACGGGGACGTTCGGGTGGATCGTCTTGATCTCGTCCAGAAGCGCCAGCCCGTCCAGACGCGATCCCTGGAGCCAGATATCGAGCAGGATCAGCCGCGGCACCCGGTCCGCAATCGCCGCCAGCGCGCTGTCGCTGTCGAAGGCGGTGCGGGTCTCGTGACCCTCGTCGCTGAGGATACCCGCGACGAGTTCCCTGATGTCCTCCTCGTCGTCGACGACAAGAATGTCAGACGCCATTGTGAACCTTCTCTTCCTGCCTGTTCCTGGTGCTCGGGAGTTCGTCGGCGGGACCGCTGTCGGAAGCCGGCAGGATCACGCGGATCAGCGCACCCTTTCCATCGAAGAAGTCGGCCGGGGCATCGTGGAGCTCCAGCCGCCCTCCGTGATCCTCGATGATCTTCTTGACGATAGCGAGACCGAGGCCAGTGCCCTTGGCTCGCGTGGTCATGTACGGCTCCAGGAGCCGCTGGCGGTTTTCGGCCGGCAGACCCTTTCCATTGTCCACGACGTCCACGGTGATCCAGTCGTCCTTGCGCGAGGCGGCGATCAGGATGACGCCGGCCTGCCCGTTCTTCCGTTCGTTCGATTCGATCGCCTCGGAGGCGTTCTTGATCAGGTTTCCGAACGCCTGGCTCATCAGCCGGCTGTCGAACCGGCCGATGAGAGGTTCGTTTCCGAAGGCGCGGCGGAACTCCACGTCGGAATTGCCGACCTCGACCAGGAACGACGCCTCCCGCAGTGCCTCGCGCAGATCCATCGGTTCCATCGCGGGCTTTGGCATGCGCGCAAAGGCGGAGAATTCGTCGACCATGCGGCCGATGTCCCCGACCTGCCGGATGATCGTGTCGATGCACTGGTCGAAGACGCCGCGGTCCTCGGTGATCACTTTTCCGTAGCGCCGGCGGATGCGCTCCGCCGAAAGCTGGATCGGCGTCAGGGGGTTCTTGATCTCGTGGGCGATGCGCCGAGCCACGTCCGCCCAGGCCGAGGATCGCTGCGCCTGCACCAGGTCGGTGATGTCGTCGATCGTGACCACGTATGACGGCAGTTCGGATTTCTTGTCGCCCTCCTCGATCGTCACCTGGACGTTGAAGGTGCGTTCCACGCCGCCGCGGCTGAAGGTGACCTGCTCGCGGTGGACCGCCCTGCCCGACGAGCGCGACACCTCGAACACCCGGCCGATATGCGGCAGGATCGACGAAAGGCGTTCGCCTTCCGAACTCGTCGCGCGGATCCCGAGCATGGTCTCGGCGGACCTGTTCACGATCGTGATCACCCCCTCGGCGTCGACGCCCACGATGCCGGCGCTGACGCCCGCCAGAACCGCCTCGGAAAAGCGCCGCCGCTCGTCGATCTGGTCCTTGGCCGCGAGGATCTCGTTGCGCTGCGACTTGAGCTGCAGCAGCATCTTGTTGAACGTATCGCTGAGCGACGCGACGTCCCCGTCCGAATTGCGGACGGGAACGGAGACGTCGAGGTTTCCGGTCGCGACCTCGTCGGCAGCGCCGATGAGGCGGCGGATGGGCCGCACGAGGCGGTCGGCGACCGCGATGCCGGTCCAGATGGCCGACAGGATGATGATCAGCGTCAGCCCGAGATAGATGAGCGCGAACGCGACCTGGACGGTCGTGCGGCTGCCTTCGAGCGCGCCGTAGTCGTCCGCGTTGGCCCGCACGATCTGCCGCGCGCGGATCACCTCGGGATCCACCAGCCTGATCGTGTAGAGATAGACGTCCTCGATTTCGCGCAGGCGGATGATGGCGCCCACGATGTTGCGGGTGCGCGGCTCGATCAGCACCGGC
>CATMOC010000202.1 GCA_950071955.1 uncultured Mesorhizobium sp.
AACACGGGGCAGATCATCTTCGGGATCATCGTCATCGGAGTCATCGGGCTGGTCTCGGATTTCCTGTTCAAGGAGGCGAACCGACGCCTCTTCCCCTGGAGCCTGGCATGACCGCCGTCGCCATCGATGCGGTATCCCGGACATTTCCGGGCGTGCGCGGCGGGAAGCCGACGGTGGCGCTGACGCCGATCACGACGACGATTGCGGAAAACGACTTCGTCACGATCCTCGGGCCATCCGGCTGCGGGAAGTCGACCTTGCTCAGGATCGTCGCCGGGCTGGACGAGCCCTCGTCGGGGACCGTCTCGGTGCGCGGGCGCGCGGTCACCGGTCCGGGCGCAGACCGTGGCATGGTGTTCCAGTCGTATACGCTGTTTCCCTGGCTGACGGTGGAGGAGAACATCGAGTTCGGCCTGCGCGAGAAGGGCATGGCCAAGGCGCGGCGCACCGAGATCGTCGCGTTCTATGTGGCAAAGGTCGGCCTGAAGGGTTTCGAGCGGCACTGGCCGAAGCAGCTTTCGGGCGGCATGCAGCAGCGCGTGGCAATTGCCAGGGCGCTCGCCAACGACCCGGCGATCCTCCTGCTCGACGAGCCGTTCGGGGCGCTCGACAACCAGACGCGCGGGCTGATGCAGGAACTGCTGCTGCAGATCTGGGAGGCCGACCGCAAGACGGTGCTGTTCGTCACCCACGACATCGAGGAAGCGATCTTCCTCGGCAGCCGCTGCCTGGTGATGACGGCTAGGCCAGGCCGCGTGAAGGCGGACGTGCCGATCGATCTTCCCCATCCGCGCCACTACAGGATGAAAGCTGAGCCGGATTTCCTCGATCTCAAGATGCGGCTGACGGAAGAGATCCGCGAGGAAGCCAAGAAGGCGGCGTAGACCTCCCGCGAGCCAGCGAGGTCTATTTCGCACAATGCGACGCTTCGCATCAATTCGTGAGTTCCGGCAATCGCACCGCCGGAACAAGCGCGCCATCCGTTCGTTCGACTGGAACGCGGCTCCGAGCCGTCGACGATTTCCAGTCAAACCAACGAGGAGAAAATCCCATGGGACTTTTCACCAAAGACATCAAGACGATGGATGACCTGTTCGTGCACCAGCTGCAGGACACCTACTATGCCGAAAAGCAGATTCTCAAGGCGCTGCCGAAGATGATCGAGAAGGCGACCAGCAGCGAGTTGAAGAGCGGCTTCAAGCAGCATCTCGCCGAGACCGAGGTCCACGTCGAACGTCTCGAGCGTGTGTTCAAGATGCACGGCAAGGAGCCCAAGGCGGTGGATTGTCCGGCGATCGACGGCATCATCAAGGAGACCAACGAGGTCGCCGGCGAGGTCGAGGACAAGGACGTTCTCGACGCAGCACTGATCGCTGCCGCACAGGCGGTGGAGCACTACGAAATCACGCGCTACGGGACGATGATCGCCTGGGCGCGCCAGTTGGGCCGCAATGATTGCGCTTCGGTTCTCCAGCAGACGCTGGCCGAGGAAAAGAAGACGGACGAGAAGCTCACGAACCTCGCCGAAATGCGCATCAACCTCAAGGCTGCAGAATAGCAGCCAGGCTAGCCGCTCCCAGAGCGGTGAAGGGTGCGAGCGAAGCTGGCCGCAAGCGGCTCCGCTCGCACCTTCCTCTAGCGGGCCCTGCCCGCACTTTTTTTCATTCCTCCCGGATCACGCACTGCCGATCAGGACGCCAGCCGCGAACACCAGCGCGCCGCCGAGCACCACCTGGAACGTCGCACGCAGGAACGGCGTGTCCATATACCGGTTCTGGATGAAGGCGATCGCCCAGAGTTCCAGAAAGACCACCACGATCGCGACCGTCGTCGCCGTCCAGAACTGCGGGATGAGATAGGGAAGCGCGTGGCCCAGTCCCCCGACCGCCGTCATGATGCCGGAGGCCAGACCGCGCTTGACGGGCGAACCCCTCCCCGAGAGCTTGCCGTCGTCATGGGCGGCTTCCGTAAACCCCATCGAGATGCCCGCGCCCACCGATGCAGAGAGGCCGACCAGGAAGGTCTGCCACGTGTCGCCCGTCGCGAAGGCGGCGGCAAAGATCGGCGCAAGCGTGGAGACCGAACCGTCCATCAGCCCGGCGAGGCCCGGCTGGACATAAGTGAGGATGAACTGCCGCCTCTCCGACTTCAGTTCCTGAGTTCGCGTATCCTCGGGCAGGTGCTCCCGCTCCAGGCGCTGCGCCGTCTTCCCGTGGCGGCCCTCGGCGGCGGCCAGATCGCCCAGCAGCTTGCGCGTCGACGCATCCGATGTGCGGCTGGCGGCCTCGCGATAGAACCGCTCGGCCTGCCGTTCCATCTCCTCGCCCTGCGCAAGCACCTTCTCCAGTCCCAGCGGACGGACCAGCCAATCGGGCTTGCGCTCGTAAAAGCCGCGCACGTGCTCCCTGCGGATCAGGGGGATGCGTTCGCCGAATCGGGCCCGGTGTAGGTCGATGAGGGCGGAACGGTGCTGTTCCTCTTCCTCGGCCATGCCATCGAACACCTTCGCCGATTGCGGGAACTCGTCGCGCAGGCCGTCGGCATAGGCCCGGTAGATGCGCCCGTCGTCCTCCTCCGACGAGATCGCCAGCGCCAGCACCTCCTGCTCCGAGAGGGAATCGAAGGAGCGGCGGCCGAAGCCGAAAACGCGCGAAAGCATGACTTGGCGCCTCTTATCTTAGAATGCTTCTAAACTAGGAGACCGAGGCGGGCGGGTCAATGCGAGAGGGAGGACCTCTCCGCGGATTCGCGGCGCAGGAGTGCCAGTGCGTCGCGGTACTTGGCGCCATCCTTGCCCGCATTCCGCGACGCCGCGAGATTGTCCTCAAGATCAGCGACCTTGACAGGACGGGCGAGCGGGTTCGCCGCGGCGCGCCGGGCAAAGTCGAGATAGTCCTCGCCCATGCGTCGGGTCATGGCATCCACTGCATCCACGACGGCTTCGGAGAAGCCGTGCGACAGTAGCCGCTGCGTGGTCCAGTCGGGATTCTTCTCGATGACATCGTGCAGCCAGGCGACGATCTTCTCGTCAACGCTGTCGACAGCGGCGGCAACCCGTCGGCAGTGCTCCAACTTCGGTTCGCCGTTCTTGCCCGTCTGGGCCATATGGGCGGTCGCGGCCACTTCCATCGCACGCTCCAGGTCCCCCGGTTGCGACGGGTCCGGAACGGCGACTTCGAGTAGATCGAGCTGGCCGGCCTGCTCCCGGTCTTCGTCGTACTGGGAGGCGCCGGCGAGCGGCGGCAGCCAATGTTCCCGGCGCCGGGTCCAGAGTTCATAGGTGGGTTCCAGCCCTGTCGGAGCATCATCGAGCGAACCGACGTTGATCTCAGCTTCCTCAGGCCTGAGGGAGAAAAGGCGCGATCCGCAAAGGGGGCAAAACCTGCGCCCGGCATGGCTGGCGATCTCGCCGGCGACGGAGAAGGCGGCACGCGGCCACACCGCGAAGGTGACGAAGGCCGAGCCGCTGGTCTTGCGGCAGTCGGCGCAGTGGCACAGGCCGACCCGCAGCGGCGCGCCGCGGACGCTGAAGCGGACCGCGCCGCACAGGCACCCGCCGGTGCGCTTCTCCGAACTTTCCAGCCCCTGCATCCTCAGAGCCCCAGTTTTTCCTTCAGCGCGTCGATGCGCTTGGAGGCTTCCGCCTTGCTGAGGCCCTCGTCGTAAGCATTGTCGACGTGGGCCTGCTCGGACAAGGTCTTGAGGTAGGATCGCTGCGCGCCGGTCATCGGCTCGTCGCCGCTGACCCAGTCGTCGGGCTCCTTGCGCGTGTTGGAATCGTCCGCCGATTTCGGATTGGTGTGGTCGGTCATCGCAGGTCTCCTCGTTGCGGGAGAAATGCGGACGAACCATGCTGGTTCCGGCAGCAGTTGGACGGATGGAGCCTCCGGGCGGCGGCGCGGGGCGCGCCGCTCAGTAGTCCTTCTCGTAGAACAGACCGATGCTGGAATCGCCGTCGGAGCCGACCGAGCCGCGCGCCTTGAGGTCCTCGGTGATGTCGAGATTGATCGTGCCGCGCGTGCTACCCTGGGCTCCCGCCTCGACGCCGAGATAGACGTTCTCCTCGATGTAGCGGCCGGCGCGAACGGCGGTCTCGCCCTTCGAATTTGTGACGATGTCGAGATCGTCGAGCCCCGTCGCGTTGCGCAGGCTTCCGAGCAGCGAGGTGTTGGAGCCGCCGGCAAGCTCGGCCGCCGCGGCGGCGAGCTGGGCGATCTGAATGGCGGAGAGTTCGCCGATGCTCCGGTTGAAGATCAGCCGCGCCAGCACCTCGTCCTGCGGCAGTCCGGGTTGCGAGGAGAACTCGATCTGCGGATCGGAGACCCTGCCGCGAACGGTGATGAAGACGGTGATGTCGTCGCTCTCGGTGCGGGCGACGAAGTCGATGAAGGGGTCGAGGTCGCCGACAAGGCTTACGCGCCCCTCGTCGAAGGTGATGCGCTGGCCGAGGATCGACAGGCGGCCGCGAATGAGATTGAAGGCGCCGACGGGCTGCACGCCGGTGATGGGACCGGTGATGCGCACCTGGCCGCCGAGTTCGGCGTCGAGGCCGCGGCCGCGCACGAAGATCTGGTTGGGTGCGCGTATCGTGACGTCGAGCCGCGCCACGCTGGGTCGCGCCGTGGGCACCGGCGTCCCGTCATTGGCGCGCGCGCGCTTCAGGGTGACCGCCACGTCCGGCGGGGGATTGACGTGGACGACGTCGATCGAGGTTGGACCGCCGCCGAGACTGCCCGCGATGGTGATCTCCGCACGTTCGATCAGGATGTCGCCTGATATCAGCGGGTCTCGCGTGAGCGAGCCGGTTACCGACAGCGTGCCGTCGACGGTCGCCACGACCAGTTCGCCGTCGGTGTAGCGGAAGTCCTGCAGCCGGATCGACAGGTTCGCGGGGAACCCGTCGGCGATCGAGACCGTGCCGCTGGCGCTGACCGTGCCACCGCCCGCGGCCGAAGCCGACAGGGTGTTGATGGTGATCGTCTGCGCCGACGCGGACGCTGACAGCGTGATGCCGGTGAAGCGGATGTTCGTTTCGGGGTCGACCAGCGACGCGCCGGATGTCGAGATCGAGCCGGCGACGACCGGGTTGGAGATACTGCCGGAGAGATTGATGTCGGCGACGAGCGTGCCCGAGACCTGGGTTCCGCGATCGGCGAGGAAGCGGTTGGTGAGCGACAGCGGGACACGTCCATTGACCGATACGTTCAGGCCGGGGCCGGAAATCGGCACGCGCCCGCTGGCGGTGAAGGAGAGGTCCTGCGGTCCGGAGACGGTGGAGCTGTTCAGCACCACGGCGCCCGCGCCATACTGGCCCGAGGCGGTGAAGCCGAGCGCGCCGATGCCGAACTCGGCCAGCGGCGCGGCGGTGATGCCCTGGCCCGAGAGGTCGAAGGCAACGCGCGGATCGGCGAGCACACCCTGCACGTTCGCGGTGCCCGTGACGATGCCGCCGAGGTTCTGGCCCGGCGCGACCGCGTTCAGGACGGAGAGCGGGAAGCTCTGGAGGGTCACGTCCAGCGCGAGCGAACCGTCGCCGAGCGGAACGGCGCCAACCGCCCTGGCGCGGAAGCCTTCGGGGCTGTTGATGGAGGCATCGACGTTCAGCCGGTCGCCGCTCGTGGTGCCGGTCGCATCCACGTCGAGCGTCGACAGCCCCGCCTGGCGCAGCGCCGCCGCAGCGAGATCGTTGCCCCTTATCTCGAAGGCGACGTTCGGCCGGTCGCGGGGACCAGTGACGTCGGCCGTGCCGGAGATCGTGCCGCCGAGTCCCAGATCGGGGCGGACCGCGTTCGCGATGGCGAGCGGTACATTGCTGATCGACAGGTCGAGGTCGATGGTTTCGGAAACGGTGCCGGAAGCGCTGATGTTGCCGCCGCCGACCGCGACCGACAGGGCATCGAGCGCGATGTCCTGCCCCTCGATGCGCAGGCTGGCGGGTTCGGACAGCCGTGCCGAAAGATTCTGCCAGGCGAGCTGCGCGTCGGCGAGAGTCAGGCGGAAGCCTTGGCCCTCCGGTGCCAGTGCGCCGCTTGCGGAAATGTCGGCGCCGTTGGCGAGCCGCGCGTCGGCGGAGAACTGCGTCGCCTCCCCTTCCCGGCTCGCGGTGGCCTGAAGCGAATCGATCTCCACGCCGCCGGCGATGACGTCGCCTGCCGATACGTTGCCGGCAACGGCCGGAACGCCGAAGAGATCTTCGACCTCGACGTCTGCGGTGGCGTTGCCGACGCGGACCGCGTCGTAGACCAGACCATCGACCCGAGCATTGACGGAGGCCGACTGGCTGCCGTCCTGGATGGAAAGGGAAATGTCGGCGTTTACCGCACCCCGAGCCTCGGCGAGCGCGAGCGCCGCTGCCGTCGAGATGTTGGGCGCGTCGAGCTTGAGGTCGCCGGTGAGGAGGCCGGCTTCGGACTGCGTCAGATCGCCGGTCAGCACCGCGCCGCCCGCCTCGAAGCGAAGGCCCTCCAGCCGCCGCTCGCCATTCGCGACGGCGATCTGCGAGGCGAGGTCGATGCGCGTGCCATCGAGGAAGGCGTTGCCGGAGAGCTGCCCTTCGAGGTTCTCGCCGCGCAGTGTTCCCTCGAAGCCGACGTTCGCATCCGCGAGCGAACGGCCGGCCAGGCTGCCGGATGGCACGCGGGCGTCGAGATCGAGGTTGATCACGCCTTCGCTTCCCTTCGCCGTGCCCGTGGCGGTCAGCCGGCCGGATGCGCGCTCGTCGATCCGCGCAAGGTCGG
>CATMOC010000203.1 GCA_950071955.1 uncultured Mesorhizobium sp.
AACCCGATCAGGCCGCCGTGCTCAACACGACCGAGGCGATCGTGCCGCACATGCGCGCAGGTCAGGTCGTCTCGCTCGAAAGCACCACCTGGCCGGGTACCACGGACGAGGAGCTCAAGCCGCGGATCGAGAAATCGGGGCTCACCGTGGGCGAGGAAGTGTTCCTGGTCTATTCGCCCGAGCGCGAGGACCCCGGCAACGAGAATTATGGGATGGGTGATATCCCCAAGGTCGTCAGCGGCCACACCGACGCGTGCCGTGACCTAGCAGTCGCACTCTACGAATCAGTAGTGCCGCGCACCGTCCCCGTCTCTTCCCTGGAGGCGGCGGAGGAGGCCCGGCGCGAGGCAGAGGCGGAAGCCGCACGCCAGAAGGCCCGCGCGGCCGAGGAGCAGCGCATCCAGGCAGAAGAGGCGAAGAAGGCGCAGGAGGAGGCGGCAAAGGCCCGTGCGGCGAAGAAGGCCGCGGATCAGGCCGCCAAGCTCAAGGCGGAGGAAGACGCCAAGGCACGCGCAGCCGAAGAAAGGCGACGACAGGCGGAGGAAGCCGAGAAGGCAAAGGGCGCTGACGAGGCCGCGCGCCGCGAAGCGCAGGACGCTGCCCGCATCGAAGCCGCCGCGGGCGAAGCGACCGGGCGCGACGTAATCCGAAGGACACCGCTCCCGCCGCCGCCCGGTACTGCTGCCCAGGCCCCGGGCGGCGGCTCATTCGACCCGGATGCAATCGGCAAGATCCTGAAGAACCTGCCCGAGCGGCCGTGACCGTACGTCATCGACCGTGCGGGTCGTCCAGGTCCTGATCTCCCGCCGCCTTCACGCAGGCAAGGACATGCAGACGTAGCGCCGACGAGAGGTTCGTCGTCTTGGCGCGCCTGTCGTCGATCTCCGCCACCAGAGCCGCGAGGCTGAGGCCCCGGGATCGGGCGATCCGTTCCAGTTCGTCGAGAAATGGTTGTTCAAGGGAAAAGCTCGTGCGGTGGCCGCGGATCGAAACGGAGTGCTTTCGCACGACCGTCATTCGCCATCCTTGCGGACGAGCCGGTGGCCTTCTAGGTGCGAGTCCAGCCGGCTCTTCTCGGCGCGGCGGGCGAGCTTTTCGGACTTCGGAAGGGCGTGGCGGATGCGGTTCTCGTCGGCCGCCCTTTCGTGCTCGGCCCGCGCGGCGCGCTTGCGTGCCATTCGCAGGTTCACGATCTCGGCCATGGCCTATTTCTTGCGGAACGCGTCGAGGGACACGACGTCGGCGCCCTTGGCGGCCTCCTCCGAGCCCGCCGCGGCTTTTTCCTTGGCGGGCGGGGCGGCCTTCTTCGGACTATCGGACTTCCTGGCGCTACCTGGCAACTTGGAAGGCACCGGTTGCGGCTGCGGCGCGGGAGCGACGGGTACTGCTTGCGCTGGCACTTCCGCCTTGACGTCGAATTCCAGTTCGAAATTCACCGATGGATCGTAGAAGCCGCGCACTGCGGCGAAGGGAACTTCCAGCTTTTCCGGCACGTCCGAGAAGGACAGCCCAACCTCGAAGCCGGTGTCGGTGACCTTCAGATCCCAGTATTGGTATTGCAGCACGATCGTCATCTGTTCGGGATAACGCTCGCGCAACCGGCTGGAGACCCGAACGCCGGGCGCTCCCGTCAGGAAGGTGATGAAGAAATGATGGTTGCCCGGCAGGCCGGTACGAGCGACCTCTCCGAGCACCTTGCGCATGACGCCTCGCAGCGCCTCCTGGGCAAGGATGTCGTAGCGTATGTGGTCGTCTGCCATCTGCTTCCGCGGTTCGAGTGACTCGGCTCTGCCTAGATGTAATGAAGGCGCGGCCCGGCGTAAACCTGATATAGCGCTCCCGCGTCGCCTGACGACGTTGGAATTGCCGGCAATGATCGGCTCGGTGAAGGGGATAAGTGGAGGCTTCTGTTGCCAGGTGCCTCCGAACCCCGCCTAGAAGTGCGAACCCCTAGGGCTTGAATTGAAGCTGTCGCGCTGCTTACGCGGCGAGACGTGCTTCCGCATAGTTGTCGTTGGCAACTATAAATTTAGCCCGATAACGGTGGTACAATGCCGAGCAAAAGTCCGATCTTTACACCCTCGTCGATCCTGTTTCGCCCCCATCAAAAGCCGCAAGTCGCTGACATGCTGCGGTTTTTGGT
The DNA here is from genome assembly GCA_950071955.1 of uncultured Mesorhizobium sp. GTDB lineage: Bacteria > Pseudomonadota > Alphaproteobacteria > Rhizobiales > Rhizobiaceae > Aquibium > Aquibium pacificus. The sequence continues at coordinate 2,144 of CATMOC010000203.1, forward strand.
GGAGGCGCCGGGTACCGCCCCCGGGTCCGAATGGCTTATTTCATCGGCCGTTTATCGCCATAGTCGGCCGAAGCCGACACGCCCAATATAGGGAGGGACCGGGTAGATGGAAAGCCCCGTCGGGCCGATCGCCTGCGACACCGGGGAGATGCAAAGGAGGCGGGGAAAAACGCCGCGCACGTGATGCGCGGCAAGGCACGATCCTCTAGAATGGTGCCACCGGAATCGACGCGGACGGACGATGCGCCAGTACCTTGACCTGCTTTCCCATGTGATGGATCACGGCGTCGACCGCGGCGACCGGACCGGGACCGGCACCCGCTCGGTTTTCGGCCATCAGATGCGCTTCGACCTTTCTGAAGGCTTCCCGGTCACCACGACGAAGAAGCTGCACCTGAAGTCGATCATCCACGAACTCCTGTGGTTCCTAAAGGGCGATACCAACATCGCCTATCTGCGCGACAACGGCGTCACGATCTGGGACGAATGGGCCGACGAAAACGGCGATCTCGGTCCGGTCTACGGCGCCCAATGGCGCTCCTGGCCGGACGGCAGCGGCGGCACGATCGACCAGATCGCCAACGTCGTCGAGCAGATCCGGAACAACCCGAATTCGCGCCGCCTGATCGTGTCTGCCTGGAACCCGGCTGAGGTCGACCGCATGGCGCTGCCGCCGTGCCACTGCCTGTTCCAGTTCAACGTGGCGGAGGGACGGCTGTCCTGCCAGCTCTACCAGCGTTCGGCCGACATCTTTCTCGGCGTGCCCTTCAACATCGCCTCCTACGCGCTCCTGACGATGATGGTTGCGCAGGTGACCGGCCTGAAGCCCGGCGAATTCATCCACACGCTGGGTGACGCGCATATCTACAAGAACCATTTCATGCAGGCGCAGCTGCAACTCACCCGAACGCCGAAACCCTTGCCGACCTTGTGGATCAATCCGCAGGTGACGGACCTCTTCGCCTTCCGCTACGAGGACTTCCGGCTCGAAGGTTACGAGGCGGACGCCAGCATCAAGGCGCCCATCGCCGTCTGAGGAAGGATTTTTCGTGATGCGCAGCTCTGCCATAGCCATGGCATTCCTTGCGTCTGCAAGCGCTACTGCCCATGCCAACGATTCCACCGCCGAACTCGGCGCGGGCGGTCTCATCCTGTCGCGTAGCGACGCGATCGTGATGGCGAAGGAGGACCTGTTCATCTCCGAGGAACAGGTGCGGGTCGACTACGTCTTCCGCAACAGTACCGAGGAGGACGTCGAGACGCTGGTGGCGTTTCCTATGCCCGACATCGAGGCAAGTCCCTATGGCAACGTCTCCATTCCCGACGATACCAGCGACAATTTCCTCGGCTTCCAGGTCAAGGTGGACGGGCAGCCGGTGCAGCCGCGGCTGGAGCAGCGCGCGATCGCCGTGGGGATCGACGTCACCGACGATCTCCGGTCTAACGGCGTGGCCCTCTTTCCATACGGCGACGAGGCGCAGCAGGCCCTTTCCGCCCTGGCGGAGGACGTCGTCGCCGACTGGCGCGACCGCGGCATCATCGTCATCGACGAATATGACGACGGCTCGGGCTGGAAGCGCGTCCCGTCCGCCTTCTGGACGCTGCGCTCGACCTACTGGTGGCCGATGGTCTTCCCGGCCGGCACCGAGATCCGGGTCTCTCACAGCTACACGCCGAGCGTCGGCGCCACGGTGGGATTGTCCTTTTTCTACGACGGAAAGTTCCAGGGCGACGCGTATCAGGACCACAAGTCACGCTACTGCATGGACGAAGGCTTCGAGGCGGCGATCCTGAAATCGTCGCGCGGCGCACCAGACGGCTTCCCGCCGCTTTTCGAGACTTGGATCTCCTACATTCTGAAGACCGGCGGCAACTGGGGCGGCGGCACGATCGGCGACTTCACCCTGACGATCGACAAGGGCGATCCGAAGAACCTCGTCAGCTTCTGCGGCTCCGGCGTGAAGAAGATCGGTCCGACGACCTTCCAGATGAAGGCGACGGATTTCTATCCCGAGAAGAACCTGGACGTCCTGATCCTGAAGCGGATGGACGCGAACTGACCGATGCTTCCCGTCGTCATCCATGTCGCCGTCGCCGAGAACGGCGTGATCGGGCGCGAAGGCGGCCTGCCGTGGAAGCTCTCGACCGATCTCAAGCGTTTCAAGGCCGACACGATGGGCAATCCCGTTGTCATGGGACGCAGGACCTATGAGGGAATCGGGAAACCGCTGCCGGGCCGGTTGAACATCGTGGTGACGCGCGATGCGCAATGGACCGCGCCAGGGGTCGAGAAGGCCGGCTCGCTGGACGACGCGATCACGCTTGCCAACGTGCGTGCCCGCTGCATGAGCGGCGCTGGCGAGATCGCGATCATCGGCGGCGGGGAGATCTATGCGCAGGCCATGAAGAAGGCCGACCGGCTCCACGTCACGCACGTTCTTGCGGCGATCGAGGGAGACACGTCATTTCCGACGATCGATCCCGCTGTCTGGGAGGCGGTTCGTCACAGCGAACACGCCGCCGGCGAGAAGGACAGCCACCCGACGCGCCACGTCGTCTACCGTCGACGCGGATCATTTGCCTGACGACTTCGTTACGTCCGATTCGGTCGGTTTCGGACCATATTCTTGCCCCTCCGCGCGATTTCGCTTGCACGCAGCCCAAGCCCGCGTTGAAAGGGGGGGAGGCGATGCCTATAACACGGCCGAACGGCGCGATCCGCTCAGGCAACGAATTTGCGGGCGCCGGTTTCAAAACGAGAGGAAATTCATGCCCTGGAGCAATCAGAGCGGAGGCGGCGGTCCATGGGGCGGCGGCGGCAACGGCGGTGGCCCCTGGGGCCAAGGTCCGCGCGGCCCCCAGGCCCCGAAAGGCGCTCCGCCCGATCTTGAAGACATCATCCGCCGCGGCCAGGACCGGCTGAAGCGGGCGCTGCCCGGCGGTGGCGGGTTCAATCCCGCAATCGTGGCGATCGTTGCCCTGGCCCTGGTGGCACTCTGGGCTTTCCAGTCCATCTATACGGTACAGCCGGACGAACTCGCGGTGGAACTGCGATTCGGAAAACCGAAGACGGAGCTGTCGCAGCCCGGCCTGCACTTCCACTGGTGGCCGATCGAGACGGTCGAGAAGGCGAATACGGCCGAGAAACTGATCGACGTGGGCGAAGTGCGCGGCGGCGCCTCCTCCGGGCTGATGCTTTCGGGCGACCAGAATATCGTGGACGTCAAGTTCTCTGTCGCCTACCAGGTGGCCGATCCCGAAGCCTATCTCTTCAACGTGGCAAGCCCCGACGAGATGGTGCGCCAGATCGCCGAGAGCGCCATGCGCGAGGTCGTCGGCCGGCGTCCGGCACAGGACATCTTCCGCGACGACCGCCAGGGCATTGCCGACAGCGTGCGCGACACGATCCAGAATACGCTTGACGACTATGGCTCGGGAATTTCCGTAAACGCCATCTCGATCGAGGATGCGGCCCCGCCGCGCGAAGTCGCCGACGCATTCGACGAGGTCCAGCGCGCCGAGCAGGACGAGGACCGCTTCGTCGAGGAATCCAACCAGTATTCCAACCAGAAGCTGGGTCAGGCGCGAGGCGAGGCGGCGCAGTTGCGCGAAGAGGCCGCTGCCTACAAGAACCGCGTCGTCCAGGAAGCCGAGGGTGAGGCCCAGCGCTTCGTCTCGGTCTACGACGAGTATGCCAAGGCACCGGAAGTAACGCGCAAGCGTCTCTTCCTCGAAACGATGGAGAGGGTGCTGCGGGATTCCGACAAAGTCATCATCGAGCAGGGAGCGAACGGCCAGGGAGTGGTGCCATATCTGCCGCTCAACGAGCTTCGCCGCCGCCCGGGAGCCACCAATCAATGACCAACCGTCTCGCATTCATAGCCGTCGCCGTCGCGATCGTGCTCGTCATCGCGCTTTCCTCGTTCTTCGTCGTGACCGAGCGCCAGCAGGCGATTGTCCTGCGGTTCGGCGAGATCGTCGATGTCAAGACCGAGCCGGGCATCTATTTCAAGTTGCCGTTCGGCTTCCTTGAGGCCGACAACGTGCAGATCGTCGAAGACCGTGTCATGCGCTTCGATCTCGACGACATCCGCGTCCAGGTCTCGGGCGGAAAGTTCTATGAGGTCGACGCCTTCGTCGCCTACCGGATCTCCGACCCGCGCACCTTCCGGCAGACGGTGTCGGGGAGCGTGGGGCTGGCCGAGCAGCGGCTGCGCACCCGTCTCGACGCAGCGCTACGCCGCGTCTACGGCGTGCGCGGCTTCGAGTCGGCGCTGTCGGAAGAGCGCGCCGCGATGATGCGCGAGGTCGCCGACCAGCTCAGGCCCGATGCCACCTCGCTCGGCCTGCAGGTCGAGGACGTTCGCATCCGCCGGACCGACCTGACGCAGGAAGTGTCGCAGCAGACCTTCGACCGCATGAAGGCAGAGCGTCTCGCCGAGGCCGAAAGGCTGAGGGCGCGCGGCCGCGAGGCGGCACAGCGCATACGCGCCCGCGCCGACCGCGAAGTGGTCGAGATCATCGCCGAAGCGCGCAAGGAATCGGAAATCCTGCGCGGCGAAGGCGAAGCGCAGCGCAACGCCGTGTTTGCC
>CATMOC010000204.1 GCA_950071955.1 uncultured Mesorhizobium sp.
CGATTATCCCGACGACGGCGACGATGACGGCGACCGGCATGACGCTGGGCCTGCTCGACGCGCTGAGCGACGGGACGAAGCCGCACGACATCCTCGCCCAGGCCGAAATCATGAAGGCGATGCGCAGCTGCACATTCGCGGCCGACTCCCCCGAAAGGGACATGGCATGGTTCGAGGTGCGCGGCGTTCGCGTCATGATGAAAATCGACTATTACGACGCCAATTTCGAATGGGGATCGGAAGATCCCGCCAACGCGGCCGAAACGCGGCGGGTCATCACGATCATGAGACCGGAGGATTACTGAAAATGGGTATTCGACCTGCAGGGCCCTCGACCCGGGAAAGTATCGAGACCGCCATCTCGCATCTTCAGCGCGCGCGCAGCGCATTGCGCGAGGCCGATTGCCCGAAGTCGCTCGCGAAGGTGCGATCCGCGCTGGCAAGCACGCAAGGCGCGCTGCGCCACGCCAACCATCGCATGACGCGAGGTGCAGCGTGAGCCGGCATCAGCTCCCGCTACGCGAGGGCGTCGAAGCCTCATCCGCCTGGATTGGTTGGGACAGGCCGCTTCTGACCTTCTTCGCGCAGGTCTTCGTCACCGATCCCGCGGACCCGGACGAAGAGGTCGAACTCATCTGGCGCGGCACAAGCGAGCGAGAACTCCCGAGGCCGGTCGACGCCATCAGGATCCTCGAACCCTACTGCGAAATCCCCGCCGAGATTGCCGCCTCACTCGAAGTCGACCGGATGAAGACGCTGGCGACGATCGACGGGCCGAACCAGCAGGAAGCGAAGGCCTTCATAGCCCGGCTCGAGGGCCGGGGGTCGCGCTCCGAATAACCTCGAAAATCCGCTGAACACCTGACGCACGTGCCCCTGCCGGGGCTTCGTGCGGACTGGCGCGCGTGCGCGCGCTGCCGGGCTGCGCCCGGGGGGAGGGAGGGATGAAGGGAAGTGGTCCGGACAAGGGGTTCGGGCAAGCATCAGGAGACTTCCCATGAACATCGGTACCCTCAAGGCCAACAGCGACGGCGTCCACATCGGCCGCATCGTGACGATGGCATTCGCCGCGACCATCGCCCTGCGCGAGTTCGTCTCAACCAACGAGCGGGCCCCCGCCTTCGACGTGATGGCGCTCTCGGCCGACCGCCGCAGCTGGGTGAAGGTCGGCGCCCTCTGGGAATACACGTCGAACGAGACCGGCGAGGTGTTCCTCTCGGGCCGGATCGACGATCCCAGCCTCGACAAGCCGATCGACGTCGCGCTCTTCCGCCAAAACGACGACAGCTACAACGTCGCCTGGCGCCGCCCGCAGCGCAAGCGCACCCTGCCCGGCATGGTCAGCGAGAACGACGGCGAGCTGCCGCCGCTGACCGCGACCGCGACCGGCGGTGAGCCCGAGCAGGCCGGTGGCACCACCGGCGGCGACGGCCTCGGCGAGAGCACCGCGCCCGCCCCGAAGGGCAAGGCCAAGGCGAAGGAGACCGCCGACGCCTGACGACAGCGTCCCCCGGGCCGATGCGACCCCTCCCGCACCGGCCACTCACGAGGCCCGTCCGCGCGACCCCCGCGGGCGGGCCTTTTTACTGCCGTCTGCTCCTGCGCCCCGAAGCCGCCAGCGAAGGAAAAGGGGGTGGGGTTGCGGCGGACCAGTGGAGGAGCCAGACCATGCCCCAGCAACCCAGGACGCAGCGCCTGCCGAACTTCATCATCATCGGGCGGGTTCGCGACGGCGAGCTCGATTGCATCTCGGCGATCAACGGATCGCCGATTGCGGACCCACACGTCTGGAACACACTGCTGGTCGAAACACACCGCTGCCTCTCGGTCGCCGTTGGCGAGGACCTGACGGTATGGAGCGTGCATGACATCAACGCCGTGCTGTTGCCGGACGCCAGCGCCATCGGTTTTGCAGCGCGCATCGATCTCACCAACATCGCTTGAAAGTCCGGACAATCCGGATTATACGGATTGTTATCCGCATGACGGTAATGACGACGATGACGGGCCTTGGCTCACTGGTAATTTCGCGATGATGATGGCGGAGACAAACATGAAACAGGCTTACGGAGAAACCGTCACCACGACCGCTTTCTCGAAGAAGGTCGGCTACTATTACGACGAGGCGATCCGCAGACCCATCGGTCTCGAGCGCCACGGAGAGGTCCGCGTCGTCATGGTGCCGGTCGACGAGTACAACTCGCTTCGAAAGCTGTTCGCGCGTGCCCTGAAATCGGAGCAGCTGAAGGATGTCATCGGAGAAATCACCACCGCGCCGCCGGCGTTCCACCCTGACGCCCCGGACAGCTACGAAGACGAACCCCACGCCGGCGCCGAGCGCCCCCGCCAATCCCGCAAGCGGGCAGAACGCGAGACCGCGACCGCCTGAACCGGGCGCCATCATCGACTACGGCTATCTCTGGGCTCGCGAGGACGCGAAGGGCCAGGAAAACGCTACCAAGACGCGGCCGTGCTACATCTACGGCGTCAAGCCCATCGACGGGCTCTACATCGTCTCCGTCATGGCCATATCGAGCTCTTCGACCGGCGCGCGCGTGCCCGTTCATCCACGCGAACGCGCAGCGCTGGGGCTTCCGGACGACTGCGACGTCGTGATCGAGGAAATGAACGTGTTCCAGTGGTCGGGTCCCGACATCGTCCCACAATCGGACGGATCCCTGATGCGGGCAAACCCCGCATCGAAGAAGCTCACCGCGGCAATCGGCGCCGCCATGGTCGGGCGAACCCCGACTGTCGTTTTCCGGTCTCCCTGACACGAGCAGCGCGCAGCACGCCAACGGCGTGAAAAACCCGGATGGCGGGACGCCCACCTGCCCGGGCGGAAATGCCTGGCGACGATCGTGGAAGGCGAGGAATCGTAGCGGCAGGGATCTCGCCACCGGCCGCTCCCGAAAACGGCGTCAGCACCAGGCAGCGCGCCCGATCCCGCTTCCACAGGCAATCGGTACGGCGTCACCTCCGAGACGGTGTTCAGCACTTCAGGGCCCCTCCAAGCCGAGTGCATGTCCGCCGTCCAGTGCCCCTGCCCCTCCGGTCGGGCTTAGGGCCAACCTGCGAAAATACGAGCCGTGTTGCTCGCTTCGCGAGCTGCCCGCACCACCTCGATTTTCGAGGTTTCCCGCGCACGGGTGCGCGGTGTCCCATCCCTCCCTCCGGGGCTCGATAAGGGCACCGGCGGACAAGCCGTCGGCTCAGAAGGAGGCTTTTGAAATGAACACCGTCAACCTCGTCGGCCGACTGGCCAAGGACCCGATCGCCCGCGACGGCAGCAAGACCAAGGTCACAGAGCTGCTCCTGGTCACCGAGCGCCCCGTCATCCGCGACGGCCGCGTCCAGAAGGATCCGGAGACCGGCTACACGAAGACCGACGCCGAGTTCCACAAGATCATCGTCTTCAACGGCATGGGTCTTCCGCTCCGCGACCACAAGGCGAAGGGCGACCAGCTCGCGGTCACCGGACGCATCCACTACACCCGCTGGCAGGATGCCGACGGCAACGACCGCTACGGCTGCGAGATCATCGCCGAAAACGTCGAGTTCCTCTGACCGACCCCGATCGGGCGGCGCGCAAGCGCCGCCCGTTCCCCATCTCCCCCCGGAGAATTGCCATGAAGGACTTCGGCCTCTTCGCCGAGCGCGACCCCGCACGCGCGGAACGCAAGCTCGGCGAGCTCACTCGCTTCGCCGCCCGGCGTGAAATCATGCTCGAGACCATCGATCTCGACGCCCTCGACCGCAACACCGCTTTCGATATCCTCGAGACAGATGAAGACCTGGAAGAGACGCTCGCCTTCGGGCCGATCTACGTCCATCATCTCGCGACGATCGAGGCACAACGCGCGGAGATCGCGGCGGCACTGCCCCGCGCTGCCTAGCCCTTTTCATGCGCACAGGCTGCTGCCTATGTCCAGGGTTCGGGCACTCGCCCCAAAGCCTTGTGAGTTCTTTCATCGCTCGGCGGGAGCCCATTTCCCAATGCCATCAGAGCAAAATCTCTCGTCACGCGATACTGCTCATCCGGTTCTCGATAGGACCACATTGATGTCAACCGAGCGAGCTTCAGCGCTTCGAGCCAGCTTACGACATATCCTTTTGCCTGCAGATCATCTCGAAACCTTGTCGCCAAGGCTTCGTCGTCGACTCTGTAATCCGCAATATACTCACGCGGTGGCTTCCCATCGGGGGTGGTGCCGCCGTGAAGAACCCATTCAGGACTGACACCCAATACCGGCCGGACACCCGCCAAAACTTCGAGCGAAGGCAACTCCCTGCCTTGCTCGACCTCATTGAGAGCATTGCCAGAAATACCGATCGCATCTGCGTACTCACGCTGAGTGACATTCGCTGCCTTCCGCGCCCGCACGAACCTCATGCAAATCTTGCGACGATCATCCTCGAGCAAGACTGTGGGGTTTCTCTTCTTCGTCATCGATCATGCCTACTCCGCTGGATTGCTCGATGCGAGATCGCGGTTGGCTCAATCAACAAGAACTTGCCGAGGCAAGATTGACAGAGAGCGATGAGTGGAAGACGAGGTCTCTCGTTAGATCTCTGATCTTCATTCTGGCCCCGGCCGCTGTTAGCGCAGTGGTCGGGGTTCTCCATGTCAGAGCTACGAATATATATCCACCTCCCGCCCTGCGGGCGGGACCGCGCTCTACTTCGCTAGGCTCCTGACAGCTCCTCGCCTTCGCTCGATCGCTGTCTGCGTCGCCAAGCTACGCCGAACCCGGCAAGCCGGTTTCGGCCCATTCGGGTGACGATCGCCTGGCGGGATAGCCGCGCACCGCGCTATCGCGCTGCGGCCTGAAGTGCGGGGCTGTCTGCATCGGCTCGACCTCCGGCCGACAAGGTCTTGGCTGACGCATGGCTGGCAGATTCACCACATCCCTTCAGCGCCGCGCCGGCCTTCGGTCGGGCCTCCGCCTTTTTCGTTGGCCCCGCGGGCTCTCGGTCCCGCCGCTCGCGTCCGGGCGGCCGCGCGAGGGCAACGACCCCTGGCGTTGCCGCGCGCGCGAGACGCGCCGGCCTGTCTTGCCGCGGCTCCTGCGGGAGCCCGATGTCTGTCACGAAGAGAAAGGGGGAGGGGAGGGTGGGTTTGATTGCATCCTCGTGTGATGGGGTCTGAAGGCTACTTGCGGCAAGGATCCGGTCAAGGATCCGCGGTCCCCCCAATTTTTTCCCGGCTTTTGTCTGCTTGCAGCAGACGGGAAAAAATCGGCTCCCCCGCAGCCCGTAGGCGTTAACCGAGGTCCGGCCCTGACGTGCCGGCTTCCCGGTTAACGTCCCTGACCTCGTTTGCCCGCTGCGCACCATTGGACCCGTCATCACGAGATGACGCGATCAAACCAATGGAGGCTTCCAATGCAGACTTTCAACTCTTTCGCCGATCTCGCCAACGCCCGGATCGAGCTGGCCGACAGCCGCGGCCCGGTTACCGAAGCATACGACGGCGCGTTCCTCGAGCACAGCGACATGGCGAAGCTCAGCGTGGTCGACGAACCGATCACCGCCGACATGCCCGACGCCGACATGGCGCGGCGCGCGGTGGAGATGGCGATCGGAACGATCTTCGACGTCCTGAAGGACACCCGCATGGAAGAGTTCGCCCAGCAGCTCGCCTGGGGGATGGTCAACTCCTTTCACATGACCGCCCGCCTGGCCGAGGGACGCGAGGACGATGCGGCGAAGAAGCTCGGCGAACTTGCCCGTCACTTCGATCCTTCCGAGATCTACGCCGTCGAGCTCGAAGAGACGCAGACGCTGGTCCAGACGCTGCAAGGTTGCCGTGAAGCTCTCGAAGCCATGCGCGACCACGCCTCGGACGTCTACCGCGTCGAGACGGGCCGTCCGTTCACTGCCACTCGCGGATCGCAGGTCAGCAAGAACGGTGTCACCGCCTCGCAAATCCAGGCACGGGACTACCTTGCCGCACGGGCGAAGGATCGCCGCGCACAATTCCAGCCCGAAGGTCCGCTGGTGGTTGTCTCCGGCGGCATGAAAGACTGGCACGATTTCGAGATGATCTGGGACATCCTCGACGACATCAAGTCCCGCGTCCCGAACATGGTTCTGGGCACGACCGGAATGCGCAAGGGCGTCGATGCAATGGCGAACGCATGGGCCCAGAAGAACGGCGTGCAGACGATCCTCTTCATGCCCGACGCGCGCCACGGCAACCGCGCTCCGTTCCTGCGCAACGAGAACATGGTCAAGCTCCGCCCGGTGGAAGCGATCGTCGGCGAAGGCTCCGGCATCCAGGCGAACCTCGCACAGCGGCTGCGTCAGGCTGGGGTGCCGGTTCACATCCGCCGGGTCGCCGATCAGCGGCAGCAGAAGGTCGGCGCGTCCACCTTCGGGTGAGCGCCTCTCGGGAGGCTCCGGTATACGCCGGAGCCTCCCTTTCCTTTTCGTCTCGGCAAGACGGGCTCGGGGGGCATCGAGCCCCCGTCGCCCGTCTTGGCGCGTCACAGGACCGGGGAGGGCTCGTCTCGTCGATGTCCCAGTCTATCACGGGCGCACTGGCGCGCCTCAAGGATCCGCGGTTCCCCCAATTTTGCTACGCAAAATCGGCTCCCCCACGGCCCGCTTGCGCGGTCGCCTGCGGCGATCCTTGACCCGCTGGACGCCCGTGACCGGCGGGAACCACCATCAACACATGGAGGTTAAGATGGGCGTCCAAATCACATTGTTCAAAGCGCTGAAAGAGGCTAA
>CATMOC010000205.1 GCA_950071955.1 uncultured Mesorhizobium sp.
GCGATGCCGAACTGGAAAGCCACATGGCGCGCGCGGCCTCGGTGCTCGATCGGCTCGACACAAACTCACCTGACACGGTCCTCGCCCAGATCGTGTCCACCTTCGGACGCACGGCGGCATTTACCGTCTCGGCTTCGGGGGTGGTGAGCGCCGTAAACATCGCCGCCGAGTCAATCCTCGGAACGTTTCCTGGCCAACCCGTGACCGCTTTTCCGATCGAGAAGGACGATGCCGCACATCTCCGGAGCGAAGTGGCCCGGCTATCGGGTCCCAATGCGCGGGGGAGTTCTTTCGCCCGGTTCAGGCTGACCACGACGGGCCGTCCGATCGTTGTTCGGCTTTCGCCAATCGACCAGGAGGTTGGCGGCCAGGCTCAGGTGCTGGCGGTCACCAGCGAGATGGCATGGCCCGATGGCCTGTCGGCGACAGTGCGCGAAGCCTTCGGGCTTACGGAGGCCGAGGCGGACGTTCTTCGGGCGGTCGTCGAAGGAGCCGGGATTGCCGAGATCGCGGCACGAAGGGGCCGGTCCCGGGAAACAGTGAAGAGCCAGATCCGCGCCATCCTCGCAAAGACGGAAACGCGCGCCCAGGCAGAGCTCATCCGCGTTACGCTCGGTCTAATGGATGTCGTCGCCGCAACCGAGCCCAAGGCGTCGCTCAAGACGCTACGCGCGGGTGCGCGGCTGAAAGAGCGGCCCTTTCGGACCTTGCAAAGGCCTGACGGGCGACGCGCCGATCACATCGTCATCGGCGACGAGAACGGTCGCACGATCCTCTACTTTCCGCAGGATCTGGGCCTGATTCGCTGGCCGGCGTCGGCCGAGGCCGCGATGGAAAGACATGGCCTGAAAGTGATCGTCCCGATCCGCCCGGGATTCGGGCATTCCACCCAGGTCAGCGATCGGTCGCATCTGGTGCAGGCCGTGGTATCCGATGTCGTAGCCATTCTCGATCACCATGGGGTCGACCAATGCCCGGTGATCGCGCTGTCCAACGACACATTCTATGCCTACCACATGGCGCAGATGCATCCCGACCGTCTGACTGCGATCATCAACTGCAGCGCCGGCCTTCCGCTCTTCAAGCGCGCCCAGTACGAGCGGATGCACAAGTGGCACCGCTTCATCATGGCCAACGCGCGATACGCTCCTTCCATGCTGCCGTTCATGGTGAAGGCCGGCTTCTCGCTGGCGCGGCGGATTGGCAAGCGTGGTTTCGTGCATGCGGTCCATGGCGCTTCGCCCGCCGACGTGCAGACCTTCGAGGATCCGGAGGTCATGGAGGCGATGGTGCTGGGATCCGAGGTATGTCTTTCGGACTGGCACTCCGCGCACGTGTCCTTCGCCAATGAGAATATCATCCAGCAGGCCGACTGGAGCGACGTGGTCCGGGCTTGTGACATACCGATCCACATCTGGCAGGGCCATCAGGATCCGCAGATGCCGATGGCGACCATCCGCGAGATGCAGATTGAGTATCCCGACATCGTGTTTCACGAAGACGAGAATGCGGGCCAGCTGATTTTCTTCAAGAACTGGCCGAGGATTGTCGATCTCGCGGAAAGCTACCTCCCTTCGAACGCAAGAACTGCCGTCAATCACCCTGAGGGGTGATGCGATGGACCGTCGTTCCGGTCCATCTGCCTGCGGGGCGCAACAAAGTGGTTTCTCATGCTCAGCGGCACTGCGATGGTATGCGCGTTCCTATCCGCGTCCTTCTACATGGCGGCGACATTCGCCATGAAATACTGGGGTGGCCAGTCACTGCTGTTCGTCGTGCCGATTTCTGGAGCGGCGCTGATTCTCGCGGCGGTCTTCGAGATCGAAGCGATGCGCACGGCAGAGATGGGTCGCACCTTCATCATCATCCTCGCGCTCGAATTCATGCTGACGCTGGTCTGTGCGATCTTCTTGCTCGACGAGCGCTACACGAGCCGCGATATCCTGGCGGTATGTCTCGTCTTCGCAGGCATCGTCCTTCTTTCGACACGCGACCGTCACGACACGGCGGTGGTTGGAGGTCGAGCCATGACCGCCATCAGGCCTGCTGAACAGGTGGCAGTGCAGGTACTGAGCGAGACGGGTCCGCGTACGTCACAGCGCGCTGAGAAGGTCTGAGGTCCGCAATTCGCCAAATGGCCATGGGGGGTAGGATGGCTAGAAAATTGGCTAGGACCAATGCCGAAACCGGCGGGTCCGATGCGTCAGGCGGGGTCGCGGGCAAGAGCTCCACTCCTTGCGCCGATCGTTTTTTCCGATCCCTCGCGCCCTCCCGAATCGTGGAAAGAACCCGCCCGCACCCCCAGACAAACCAACCCCTTGCGCAGTTTCCGCCCGTCTTTCATCCACGTACCCACGCCCTCCCCCACAATGGTCGCCGGTTTTGCGGAAGGCGCGAACATGCACGGTGCGGAAAGGGAGGGGCGGAGGCTGCGGCAGATCGTAACGCTGCTGCTTTCGCTCGCCGCCCTTGCCGAGAAGGCCGGCCGCCGGTCGGTTCCGGTACGCTGGTTCGTGCTCGTCCTCTTGCGCCATGCGGAGGCCGTTGCGCGCGATTTCGTCGCCGAGACGACCGGCACCACCCTGCCCTGCCCGGAGGCCCCCCTCGGCGCCGGCACCAGACCTGCGGATGCCGCGCTTCTCGCCGGGCGCCTGCGCATGCTCGCCGCTCTGCTCCGCGCCGTTCTGCCGCCCGACGGCCGCATGGACCCGCGCGTCATCTCCGCCCGCGATTCCCGCCGCCTCGCGATCAATCCGATCGCCGCTGCGTACGGCGGTTTCGTCCATCAGGCGTTCGACACGTCCTGACCCTGGCGATCTCCGCCGGACTCCCCGTTCCCCGTCACCCGCCCGGACTTCGTCCGCCAGCGGGCGCGCCCGCGCGCCTGCCGTTCCCGGTCAGGCGTTCAGAGCCCGCCCGTAGGCGTCGAGCACGCTCTCCTTCATCATTTCCGACAGCGTCGGGTGCGGGAAGATCGTGTGCATCAGCTCTTCCTCGGTGGTCTCCAGGTTCATGGCGACGACGAAACCCTGGATGAGTTCAGTCACCTCGGCCCCCACCATATGGGCGCCGAGCAGCTGCCCGGTTTTCTTGTCGAACACCGTCTTCACCAGCCCCTGGTCCTCGCCCAGCGCCACCGCCTTGCCGTTGGCCACGAACGGGAAGCGGCCGACGCGCACCTCGTGGCCGGCCTCTTTGGCCTTGGCTTCCGTCAGCCCCACCGACGCAACCTGCGGGTGGCAGTAGGTGCAGCCGGGGATGAGCGCCTTGTCGAGCGGATGCGGGTGGAGCCCGGCGATCTTCTCGATGCAGATCACGCCCTCGTGCTCGGCCTTGTGGGCGAGCATCGGCGGCCCGGCCACGTCGCCGATGGCGTAGATCCCGGGCACGTTGGTGCGGCACCATTCGTCGATGACGACCGTGCCGCGCTCGGTCTTCACGCCGAGCTCCTCCAGTCCGAACCCCTCGACGTTGCCAACTACGCCGACCGCCGAGATCATCCGGTCGGCGGTGATCTTCTCCACCTTGCCGTCCTTGGTCTCGACATGCGCCGTGACACTGTCCGACCCCTTCTCCACCTTCGTCACCTTGGCCTCGAGCAGGATCTTGATCCCCTGCTTCTCGAAGCGTTTGCGCGCCAGTTCCGAGATCTCCGGGTCTTCCACCGGCATCACCGTCTTCATCACCTCGACCACCGTCACCTCGACGCCCATCGTGCGGTAGAAGGACGCGAACTCGATGCCGATGGCGCCCGAGCCCATGACCAGCAGCGACTTCGGCATCTTTTCGGGCACCATGGCCTCGAAATAGGTCCAGATCAGCTTGCCATCGGGCTCGATGCCGGGCAGCGCGCGCGGCCGCGCGCCGGTCGCCACGATCACGTGCTTGGCCGAATAGGTCCCCTCGCCTTTCGCGTTCTTCGGCGCCGGGTGCTGCGGCTGCATCGGCTTCTTGGCGGTCTTCGAGACGACGATCTCGGCCGGCCGGCCGTCCTTGCCGGCTTTCGCAATCTTCGCCTCGCCCCAGATCACGTCGACCTTGTTCTTCTTCATCAGGAAGCCGACGCCGTTGTTCATCCGCCCCGCCACCCCGCGGGCGCGGTCCACCACGGCCTTCAGGTCGGGCGAGATGCGGCCCTCGAGGGTGAGGCCGTAGTCCTTGGCATGTTCGGCCAGATGCATCACCTCGGCCGAGCGCAAGAGCGCCTTGGTCGGAATGCAGCCCCAGTTCGAGCAGATGCCGCCCAGATGCTCGCGCTCCACGATCGCGGTCTTCAGCCCCAGCTGCGCCGAGCGCACCGCGGTGACGTAGCCGCCGGGCCCGGCGCCGATGATTATGACGTCGTAGTTCTCAGCCATGAGCGCTTCCACTCCTTTCATTCCCGGCAGGAGCGTTTTGGCCGCCCGCCTGTCCAGGGAAGAGTGGAAGCGTCGGCCTCACCCTTCCGCGATGGGTTCCGGCGCAGGCTCGTGCTGCACCAGCATCCGGTAGATCTCGTCCTTCAGCCGCATCCGCTCCTTGCGCAGGTCGGCCAGATGGAAGTCGTCGAGCGGCTCGACGTTGGTCTCGGCCCGGTGAACCGCCCGGTTCACCTCGTGGTATTCGTTGGCGATCCGGTGGAAGTGCCCGTCGGTCTCCCGCAGATGGTGGATGAGCGTCACGTGCTCCGGGAATTCCTCGGCGAGTTCGTGCGGCGTGTGGGACATTCGTCTTCTCCTGTCTGGAAGTCCTCACGCTAGCCCGCCTACTTCCTTGCTCCTTGATTTCGATCAACGCTCCCCGGTTGTCACAGCCCAAGCATCATGCGCACGATCGGCTCCAGCGCCTTGCCCACCGCGCGCGTGCTTTTCGCGTCCAGATGCACCCCGTCCAGCGGCGTCGCCTTCGCCACCGATCCAGCGTCGAAAAAGCCGCAACCGGTCTCATCGGCGAGGTCGGAATAGAGGCTCGCCAGCATCCGCGACTGCTCGATCATGCCTTCGAACATGGCGGCGAAGTCCGGATCGGCCGTCTCGCACAGCGGCGGCGGGGCGACCAGCAGGATGTCCGGCGGCTCCTGCCCCAGCGGATAGGCCGTGCCGCGCACCACGGCGATCAGCCGCCGCATGCCCTGCACGGCGCCGACCGCTCGGCCGCAGACGAAGGGCTTCATGTCGTTCGACCCCAGCATGATGATGACGAGGTCGAGCGGCGCGTGCGTGACCAGCAGCGTCGGCAGCACCCGCGCGCCGTTGCGGTCGGCCGAAGCCAGATGATCGTCGAACGCCGTCGTGCGCCCGTTCAGCCCCTCCGAGATCACCTGCACGCTCTGCCCGAGACTCGCCTGCAGCACGTTCGGCCACCGATCCTCATGCGCATGCCGCGCCGGCCCCTCGGCCGAATAGCCCCAGGTGAGGGAATCGCCATAGCAGAGGACGGTCTTCATGAGACGCTCCGCAGCTCCCCTCCTCCGCGCGCCACCCTCACACCAGCATCCCCATCGGCTTCTCGATGTGCCGCTGGAATGCCGCCGCCAGTTCCGCGCCCAGCGCCCCGTCGATCACCCGGTGATCGAAGGCGAAGGTGGCGGTCATGATGGTGGCGATCTTGATCTCGCCATCCCTCACCACCGGCTTCTCCGCGCCCGCGCCGACCGAGACGATCGAGGCGTGCGGCGGGTTGATGATGGAGGTGAAGTTCGACACCCCGAACATGCCGAGGTTCGAAATCGTGAACGTGCCGCCCTCGTATTCATCGGGCTGAAGCTTGCCTTCCCGGGCGCGCGCCGCCAGCGCCTTCGTTTCGGCCGAGATCGCGCCGAGGCCCTTGTTGGCGGCGTCGCGGATGACCGGCGTGATCAGCCCGCCCTCGATGGCGACGGCGACCGAGATGTCGGCGCGGCTGTAATAAAGGATCGCGTCCTCGGTGTAGGACACGTTGCTGGCCGGAACCCGCATCAACGCCACGGCGGCGGCCTTGATGACGAAATCGTTGACGGAAATCCTGTAATCCGCGTCCTCCCGGTCGTTGAGGCGCTTGCGGTAGTCGAGCAGCGTGTCCAGCCCGACGTCCATGGACAGGTTGAAATGCGGCACGTCGCGGGCGGACTCGGTCAGCCGCTTGGCGATGATCTTGCGAATGGACGAATTGGGTACCGCCTCGAAATCGGGCATGGTGCCGAGCAGCGGATCGTCGCGGTTGATGGGCGGCGCCGGGGCGGCGGGGGCCGTGGCGGCGGGAGCCTGGGCCGCCGGACCGGGGGCCGCGGCAACTGCCGTCCCGACGGGCGTCCCTTCTATGTCGCGCTTGACGATGCGGCCCCGGGGCCCGGTGCCGGTGACCCGTGACAGATCGAGGCCCTGCTCGGCCGCTAATCGCCGCGCCAAGGGGCTGGCGAGGACCCGCCCTCCGGCGGCGGCTTGGGGAGCCGGCGCGGCAGGTGCCGGAACAGCTGCAGGCGCAGGAGTCGGCGCGGCAGGAGCCGGGACAGGAGCGGCGGCGGGCGGCGACGGAACAGGTGCCGGTGATTCGGCGGGCGGCGGCGGAGCAGCAGGTGCCGGTGCTTCGGCGGCCCCTTCCAGGGCCCCCTCAAGCGCGGTAACGTCCTCGCCGTCTTCGAGCAGCAGCGCGATCACTTGGTTGACCGGCACCTCCTCGGTGCCTTCGGCGACAAGAATCTTGCCCAGGACGCCCTCCTCCACGGCCTCGATTTCCATGGTCGCCTTGTCGGTCTCGATCTCGGC
>CATMOC010000206.1 GCA_950071955.1 uncultured Mesorhizobium sp.
CTTGCTCGGCATAGGCGTTTTCGGGAATGTGCTTGGCGACGAGGTCGTCGATGACGTCCTGGCGCATCTCTCCGACGGTCTCGGAGAGGTTCTCCCCGTCCATCAGGTCCTTGCGCTGCTCGAACACCACCTTGCGCTGGTCGTTCATCACGTCGTCATACTTGAGCACGTTCTTGCGGATGTCGAAATTGCGTGCCTCGACCTTCTTCTGCGCCTTCTCCAGCGCCTTGTTGATCCAGGGATGGATGATGGCCTCGTCCTCCTTGAGGCCGAGCTTCTGCAGCATGCCGTCCATGCGGTCGGAGCCGAAGATGCGCATCAGATCGTCCTGCAGCGACAGGAAGAATTTCGACCGGCCAGGGTCGCCCTGGCGGCCGGAGCGGCCGCGAAGCTGGTTGTCGATGCGCCGCGATTCATGGCGCTCGGTCGCCAGCACGTAGAGCCCGCCGGCGGCCAGCGCCTTCTCCTTCAGCCGCTGCACGTCCTCGCGGATCGCCTTCTCCTTCGCGTCCCGCTCGGGGCCTTCCGGCATGTCGGCCAGCTCCTGGGCGATGCGCATGTCGGCGTTGCCGCCCAGCTGGATGTCGGTGCCGCGGCCGGCCATGTTGGTGGCGATGGTGATGGCGCCCGGCTTGCCGGCCTGGGCAACGATCTGCGCCTCGCGCTCGTGGTGGCGGGCGTTCAGGATCTCGAAGGACGACACGCCGTCCTTGCGCAGCCGCTCGGCGAGCAGTTCGGACTTCTCGATCGACGTGGTGCCCACCAGGATCGGCTGGCCCTTGGAATGGGCGTCCTTGATCTCGCGGGCGATGGCGCGGAATTTCTCCTCGACCGTCCGGTAGACCTCGTCGTCCTCGTCCAGGCGCGCGACGGGAAGGTTGGTGGGGATTTCGGAGACCCCGAGACCGTAGATGTTGCCGAATTCCTCCGCTTCGGTCGACGCCGTGCCGGTCATGCCGGCCAGCTTCTTGTACATGCGGAAATAGTTCTGGAAGGTGATCGAGGCCAGCGTCTGGTTCTCGGGCTGGACCTTGACGTGCTCCTTGGCCTCCAGGGCCTGGTGCAGACCCTCCGAGTAGCGGCGGCCCGGCATCATGCGGCCGGTGAATTCGTCGATGATGACGATCTCGCCGTTGCGCACGATGTAGTCCTTGTCGCGCTGGAACAGCCGGTGCGCCTTCAGCGCGTTGTTGACGTGGTGGACGATCGCCACGTTCTCGATGTCGTAGAGGGACGCGCCCTTGAGCAATCCGGCGTCGCGCAAAAGGTTCTCCAGCTTCTCGGTTCCCTCCTCGGTGAAGGTCGCCGTGCGCTGCTTCTCGTCGATCTCGGAGTCCTGTTCGCTCAACTGCGGAATGAACATGTCGATCTGGTTGTAGAGTTCGGAACGATCCTCGAGAGGGCCGGAGATGATCAGCGGCGTGCGCGCCTCGTCGATCAGGATCGAATCCACCTCGTCGACGATCGCGTAGTTGTGACCGCGCTGGACCATCTGGACGCGCTCGTACTTCATGTTGTCGCGCAGATAGTCGAAGCCGAGCTCGTTGTTGGTGCCGTAGGTCACGTCGCAGCCATAGGCGGCCTTGCGCTGCTCGTCCGACATGCCGTGCACGATGACGCCGGTGGTGAGGCCCAGGAAGGAATAGACGCGGCCCATCCACTCCGCGTCGCGCCGGGCGAGATAGTCGTTGACGGTGACGACGTGGACGCCCTTGCCTTCGAGCGCGTTCAGGTAGACCGGAAGCGTTGCCACCAGGGTCTTGCCCTCGCCGGTGCGCATCTCCGCGATGCCGCTTTCGTGCAGCACCATGCCACCGATGAGCTGGACGTCGAAGGGCCTGAGGCCGAGCGCGCGCCGCGCCGCTTCGCGGGCGACGGCGAATGCGGGTACCAGGAGATCGTCGAGCGACCGCCCCTCGGCGATCTGGGAACGGAACTCGGCGGTCTTTGCCTTCAGCGCCCCGTCGGAGAGCGCCGTCATCTCCGCCTCCAGCGCATTGATCGCCTCGACCCGGGGACGAAGTCCCTTGATCCGACGATCGTTGGAGGAGCCGAATACCTTGCGTGCGAGAGCACCGAGACTGACCATCAGCTGGTCCTTTCGAACAGAAACCTCTTCCGGCCGGAACCGGCAGGACCTTGCCTGGTATGGGGTTTAGGGCAGATCCACAATCAAAAATGCGTCCGGAAACGCTTCTGGACGCAGGGACGAAGGACAGATAAGAGGGGGCGAAAGCGATGTCAACGCTGACCGCGAGCGGCTTGGGCCGCCTATTTTCGCCTCATTCGGGCGCGAGAGGCTGCGCCTTCGGCATTTCCACCTGGAGAAAATTCATGCGTGCGCCCTTTGATCTTCGTATCCTCTCCGCATGTGCATTGATCGTGGGGCTGTCCATGTCCGCGCCGATCGGTGCTGCGGCTCAGGAAACCCCGGCGCCGGCGCAGGAGGCTCCGTCCGGTACCACGGTGATCGCGACCGTCAATGGCGCCGACGTCACAGAGGCCGAGTTGCAGATGGCGCTGAATGATCTGGGCGAGCAGTTCGCCCAGCTTCCAGCCGAGCAGAAGCGGGCGGCGGCGCTTTCCGCGGTGATCGAGATACGGCTCCTCGCCCAGCAGGCGGCCGATGCCGGCCTGGGAGACAGCGAGGGGTTCAAGCAGCGGATGGAGTTCCTTCGCGAGCGCGCCCTGCACAGCGCCTTCGTCGAACAGAAGGTGGCCGCCGAGGTGACGGACGAGACGATCCGCGCGCGCTACGACCAGGAAGTCGCGGCTACCCCGCCGAGCAACGAGATTCGCGCCAGGCACATCCTCGTCAAGACCAAAGAGGAAGCCGAGGAGATCATCAAGCAACTGGAGGCCGGCGGCGACTTCGAGGCGATTGCCAAGGAGAAATCCACCGACGGCGCCGCGCCCCAGGGCGGCGATCTCGGCTATTTCGGTCCCGGGCAGATGGTGCCGGCCTTCGAGAAGGCTGCCTTCGCGCTGGAAGTCGGGGAGTACTCGAAGGAGCCGGTCGAGACCGACTTCGGCTTCCATGTCATCAAGGTGGAGGACAAGCGCACGCAGCAGCCGCCCGCCTTCGAGCAGGTGAGGGACCAGATCCGTTCGCTGTTGTTCCGCGAGAAATATTTCGAGATGGTGAAGGCCTCCCGTGAGGCGGCCGAGATCGACGTCAAGGATCCCGCCCTCAAGGAGGCGGTCGGAAAGATCGACGCGACCGAGTAGCAGACACTCCAGCGCCGAACAGACCGACCCCCATGTCCAGCACCGTCTCGCCGCTCGCTCCGAAGAAATTCGTCACCCTGCCGCCGGTCGACGGCGTCAGGATCGCCACGGCGGAAGCCGGGATCAAGTACAAGGGCCGCACCGATCTCCTCGTCATGACCTTCGACGAGGGCACCGCGGTCGCCGGCGTCCTCACGCGTTCGAAGTGTCCGTCCGCCCCCGTCGATCTCTGCCGGGAAAACCTCCCGGGCGGCAAGGGACGGATCCTCGTGGTCAACTCCGGCAACGCCAATGCCTTCACCGGCAGGAAGGGCAGAGCGGCCACGACCGCGACGGCCGAGGCCGCCGCGGCGGCGGCCGGATGTGGGCAGGACGAGGTCTACCTCGCCTCTACGGGCGTGATCGGAGAACCGCTGGACGCCGGCAAGTTCTCGCACATGCTCGCCGATCTCGCCGCCAAGGCCTCGCCGGACCGCTGGGCGGATGCCGGCAAGGCGATCATGACCACCGACACCTATCCGAAATACGCGACCGCCAGGGTGACGCTGGGCGGGGTGGACGTCACTATCAACGGGATCGCAAAGGGCGCCGGCATGATCGCGCCCGACATGGCGACCATGCTCTCCTTCGTCGCCACCGACGCGCCGATCGCCGCGCCGGTCCTGAAGGACCTTTTGACGCGCGGCGCCAACCGCAGCTTCAACGCGGTGACGGTCGACAGCGACACCTCGACCAGCGACACTCTGCTGATCTTCGCGACCGGGGCCGCGGCGCGGCGCGGCGCTCCGTCGGTCACCGCGCTCGACGATCCTGAACTCGTCCCCTTCAAACGGGCGCTGAACCGCCTTCTCAAGGACCTCGCCCTGCAGGTGGTTCGGGACGGGGAAGGCGCGCGCAAGGAGATCGAGATCGCCGTCGGCGGCGCGAAGTCGTCGCGTTCGGCAAAGCGCATCGCGCTGTCGATCGCCAACTCGCCGCTGGTGAAGACTGCCGTCGCAGGCGAGGACGCCAACTGGGGACGCGTCGTCATGGCGGTCGGCAAGGCGGGCGAGCCGGCCGAGCGCGACCTTCTGTCGATCTCGTTCGGCGACCACCGCGTCGCCCATGAAGGCGAGCGCGATCCATCCTATTCGGAAGAGGCCGTGTCCGAATACATGAAGGGCGACCGGATCAGGATCGGCGTCGACCTCGGCATCGGGCAGGGCAAGGCGACGGTCTGGACCTGCGACCTGACGAAGGAGTATGTCGCCATCAACGGCGATTATCGAAGCTGACGAGGCGGATGTTGCGGACGGGACTCGGCGGCAGCATGCCGGAACTTTCAACCGTAAGGCGCTACGAGGCGGCCGGGTTTCGCGCATGGCCGGCCTCGTCGGTCATGTATGACGGCACCTGGGCTATCCGGCTGACCGCCGGGCTGCCGGCCAAGAGACTGAACTCGGTCAATCCGCTGGATCCCGCCGACAGCCTGAACATCGGCGAGCGCATCGAGAGGGCGGCGCGCCGGTTCGACGCCTACGGGCGTCCCGTCACTTTCCGGATATCGCCACTCGCCGGCGACACCCTGTCGCTCCATCTCGACCGCGAAGGCTGGGTCTCCTTCGCCGATTCCATCGTCATGCGCTGTCCGCTCGATGCCCCCGCGCTGGAAGACGTGCTCGACCAGATACCGCTCAAGGACATCGGCCGGTTCGTCGGAGCGGCGCTCAAGGTCCACGGCATGAAGCCGGCGCACCGGCCGGGCCTGTCCGAACTCATCGGATCGATCGAACCCGAGACCGGGCTCTTCGTCATGGAGGCGGAGGGCAAGCCGGTCGCGACGGCCATCTGCGTCCACGACGGCGATCTCGCCGGGCTGTTCGAAGTGGCGACCGCGCAGGCGGCGCGCGGCGGCGGCCACGGCCGGCGCATCGTGCTCGCGGCGCTGAAATGGGCGCGGCTCCGCGGCGCGCGCGAGGCCTGGCTCCAGGTCGAGGCGGACAATGGCCCGGCAACCGCGCTCTATCGGTCGATCGGCTTTCGCGAAGCCTACCGCTACCACTATCGCCGCCGGGCAGGAACCTGACGCCATGGCGGCGCAGCGCCCGATCCTCCTGGTTGCCGCCTGCGCCCTGGTCGACGCCGACGGGCGGGTCCTTCTCGCGCAGCGGCCCGAAGGCAAGGCTCTCGCCGGCATGTGGGAATTCCCCGGCGGCAAGGTCGAAGCCGGGGAACGGCCGGAGGAGACGGTCGTGAGGGAACTCAGGGAAGAACTCGGCATCGTCACGCGCGAGGCGTGCCTCGCCCCACTCACCTTCGCCAGCCACGGCTATGAGAGCTTCCACCTCCTGATGCCCCTCTTCGTGTGCCGGAAGTTCGAGGGCACGCCGCAAAGCCTGGAGGGCCAGAAACTGAAATGGGTGCGCCCGCGCGCCATGCGCGACTACCCGATGCCGCCGGCCGACGAGCCGTTGATCCCCTTCCTCATCGACCTCTTGTAGATCCCGGTCGGCCTTCCGGTGGGGCGATCACTCCGCCTCGACCTCCCGCGCGCCATTTGAAAACAGCGTTAATGGATCGTTTAGCTCGCCCTGCCAGGATGGCGGCTGTCGGCAATGGCTTCGTGGCACGTTCAGGCGGGGAGTTTCGGGATGCGCGTGGATCAGGACTGGGAATATCCGGAGGTCACCCAGGCGTCGCGGCTGAATTCGGCGGGCATGGGCGTGATCCGCATCGCGCTCCTCTTCGGTTCCGCCGCCGTCGCAGTCGGGCTGATCGTGGCTCCCATCGCCGAAAGGCAGCTGCAGCGCAGCGCCGGCCTGGGCGGCGTCGATACCATGACCACCGGCTCGATCGGCAACAGGGACATCTACACCATGCGCCGCAGCGTCCTGCAGAGTTCGCCTCATGCGGTCTGCATCATCCACACGGACGGCCGCCGGTCGGGAGACTGCCGCTGAGACGCCGCCGGTCGCGAACCGTCCGTTAACCAGGCCTCTTAAGGTTTTCTAGCAGATCGCTCGCTAATATACGGGACAGGCGATCGAGGAAGGCACGATGAGGACGCTCAAGGCATTCTTGCACGACGAGGACGGCGCGACGGCGATCGAATACGGTTTGATCGCGGCCGTGCTGTCGCTTTCGATCGTGGCCGGCATCGGCAAGGTGCAGGATGCCATCGCGTATCTCTTTTCCGAGCCCACTTCGGCGGTCCAGCAAACCCTGAACTGACAGGCTGCTCAGCCGGGCGTATCCCGGTTGAGGAACCGTTCCAGCGACACGTTCGCCGAGCCGCGCCTGGCCGGTCGCGACTGGCTCTCGTGTGGCGCCCATCCCGACATCCACACGATCGAGAAGGTGGCGCGAATCCGACCATCGGGGTCGCCATGCCGTTCGGCATAGATCTCGGCGGCGCGCAGGAACACCGCCCGGCGCGTCGGCTGCCGCAGGCGCCCGGCGCGCGTGTTCGTTGCGCCCATGTCCCTG
>CATMOC010000207.1 GCA_950071955.1 uncultured Mesorhizobium sp.
GCCATCCGGGTCAGGAAAAGACCGGCCGACAGGTCACCGTCTCGTCCGACCTGATCTACGACGTGCTGCGGGAGCACGAGCCCGATCACATCCTGCTTCAGGCGACGCGGGCCGACGCGGCGACGGGGCTGCTCGACGTCGCCCGGCTCGGCGAAATGCTGTCGCGGATCAAGGGGCGAATCGTGCATAAGGATCTGGAGCGAATCTCGCCGCTCGCGGTCCCGATCATGCTGGAGATCGGGAAGGAGCCGGTGAATGGCGACGCCAGCGACGCGCTGCTCGGCGAAGCGGCGGACGAACTGATCGAAGAGGCCATGGGCCTCGACTGAGCACCGGGAAGACATGCAGGCAGCAGCCATCGCCACCGAAGGCGCCGAAACGATCTCGATAGCCGGGGAGCTTGCCGTCTGCGACCGCAGCGGGGCGCTGTTCTTTCCGGCGCTCGGACTGCTCGTCGTATCCGATCTGCACCTGGAGAAGGGATCGGCGTTCGCACGGCGCGGCGCCATGGTGCCGCCCTACGACACGGCCGCGACGCTGTCGAAACTGGCGGCAACCATCTGTACGTTTCGTCCCTCGACCGTGGTCAGCCTCGGCGACAGTTTCCACGACGGCCGGGGCGCGGAACGCATGCCCGACATCTTCCGCGACGAACTGCTCGCCATGATGACGGGCCGCGACTGGTTCTGGGTGGCGGGCAATCACGATCCCAAGCCGCCCGCCGGCCTGCCCGGCCAGACGGTCCGCGAGCTCGCGGTCGGAGGCATCGTGCTGCGGCACGAGCCGACCGGCGCCGCGTGCGACGGCGAGATCGCAGGACATCTCCATCCCGGCGCCCGCATCGTGCGGCGCGGCAGGTCGGTCCGCCGGCCTTGTTTCGCCACGGACGGGCGGCGCCTCGTGATGCCGGCATTCGGCGCCTATACGGGGGCGCTCAACGTGCGCGACCGGGCCTTCTCGAGACTCTTCGACTGGGGCCTCTTCAGGGCCTTGATGCTGGGCCGCAGCCGCGTCTATCCGATCGCCGGCTCAATGCTTCATCCCGGCTGAGCACTTCGGGCCGTCGCGGCGAAGGACAGGATCAACGCGGAGACGACGAGTACCGTCAGCAACAGCCGCGTCGGTCCGAACCAGCGCGGGGCGCGATCATGATGCACCGCGAAGGCATCCCAGGCTCCCTGAGCGGCGAAGGCGACGGCGAACAGAGCGAAGGCGTAGGGGACCGGGATGAAAAATCCCGCCCATCCGGCAAGGGGAGGCGCGCAGCTCGCAACGAGGTCGCGGCGTCCTTCCCCGGAAGTCGTCTTCATTCCCAGACCCCACCGGATTCCGCCCAGGAACGACAGGATCACGACTGCGTAGGATTTCAACAGAAGGATCGTCGCCGCGCGCCAGGGATGTTCCTCCGAAATCCCGAACAGCCAGAGCGACAGGGCGGCGAAGGGGATGAAACCGATCAGGGCCAGAAGGCGCGCGGTACGTCCGGTCGCGTCGGAGCCCATCTCGTCGGCCGGCGGGTTCAAGGCTTCAATCCCGCCGGAAAATGACACGGCCAAGCCAGCCCGTCACCATGGCCAGAAGGACGGCGAGCAGGCCGTAAAGCAGGCCGTTATCGTTGGCGAAGCGGAAGATCGACTGTTCGAAACCGGCCTTGAGGATCGCCAGGTTGGCCGAGTTCTCCTTGATGAAGACGCCGTTGCGGAACAGGAAGGCGCGTGCCTTGTGGGTGCCGACCGGGATGTTGGGCGCCAGCCTCAACGTGGCCCGGAACAGGCTCTGCGTCAGGAACTGCACGCCGCCGATGTTTTCGGTGTAGAGCCCCCGCAGCTTCTTCAGCCCGCGCAAGGCGGTCTCGAAGTCCTTGATCGTCACGGGATCCTCGGTGCGGTCGAGCGGCTGCATGTAGATGTTGTCGCTGCCTAGCGCGAGCTGGCGAAAATTGACCTGGTCGGTGATGTCCTGCATCGCCCGCGTGGTGGCGACGGAGTAGGATGCCGGGACGTTGACGAAAGTCTGCGAATGGATGTTGATCCACACGCCGAGAATGCGTTCCTTCTTCCGTACGACGGTCGGGCGGGCTGGCCCTTCCAGGACCACGATGACATCGTATCGCCCCTGGCGGTTGATGAGCGGGTCGGCGTTGTCGAGGGCGCCGAAGATCGTCAGGTCCGCTCCCGAGAAGTCCGAAGTGATGGAGATACGGTCCGTCGAAAGGCCGATTTGGATGCTTTCCGGGTTGGGGACAGGCGCCTGCTGAGGCCGCGCCTGTTCCGGCGCGCCGGGTTCGGCAACCTGTGCCGGCGCGGCCGAAATGGTCGCCAGCAGCGCGACGGCGATTGCCCATTGGAGGAGGCGGCTCCGCATGGCAGTCAGAATACCTCCAGCGGCGAAAGCGAGTAGAGGTTGGCCGGCCGCACGAAGAGATCGAAGGCGAGCCTGATCGCCACCGCGAGCACCAGCAAGGCGAGCAGCGCGCGCAGCTGTTCGCCGCGCAGCTTCTGTCCCGCCTTTGCCCCGTACTGGGCTCCGGCAACGCCGCCCACCATCAAGGCAAGCGCCAGGACGATGTCTACGGTCTTGTTGGTCGTGGCGTGCACGATGGTGGTGTAGGCGGATACGAAGATGATCTGGAACAGCGAGGTGCCGATGACGACGTTCGTCGGGACCTTCAGCAGGTAGATCATGGCGGGGACCATGATGAATCCGCCGCCCACGCCCATGATCGAAGCCAGGAAGCCGATCGCGGCGCCCAGGCCCAGAACCGGAATGACGCTGACGAAAAGCTTCGACGCCCGGAAGCGCATCTTCAGCGGGAGCTTGTGGATCCAGTTGTGCTGGCCGGGACGGCGCAGGCTCGGCGCGCCACCGAGGCGCGCGGCACGCAAGGCGTTCACACTCTCGATCATCATCAGCGCGCCGACGGTGCCGAGCAGGCCCACGTAGAGCAGCGAGACGAAGAGATCGAGCTGGCCGATCTGCCTCAGCAGCTTGAAGACATAGATGCCGATCGAGGAGCCGAAGACGCCGCCCACCAACAGCACGCCGCCGAGCTTGAAGTCGATCGTGCCTCGCTTGAAATGGGCGAGAGCACCGGAAAACGAGGAAGCGATGACCTGGTTGGCACCCGTCGCGACAGCGATCGCCGGCGGAATGTTGTAGAAGATCAGGAGCGGCGTGATCAGGAAGCCGCCGCCCACCCCGAACAGGCCCGACAGAAATCCGACCGCCGCGCCCATCGCCAGCAGAACGAACAGATTGACAGACATCTCAGCGATGGGGAGATAAATACCCACGCGACCAACCAGACCATCTTGCCTGAGACAAACACCCCGTCCCGCGATATTCGTAGCACACGGGTGCTTAAGGGGTTCTTGCGCCGACATTGCGGCGGAGTCAAAGACCTATGACGCCGCCGCCGGTCGCAATTGCGACATGAGGATCGGTCGCTCCGGCCGGCGGGCCGGGGTCACTTCTTGTTCAGGAGAAGCTTCACCAGTTCGTCGCTGACCTCGCCGTCGGCGGTCAGTCCGTTGTCCTTCTGGAAGGCCATGATGGCATTGCGGGTGTTCTGGCCCATGATGCCGTCGGGCGAGCCGGCATCGTAGCCGTTCTTGTTCAGGATCAGCTGGATGTTCTGGACGGCCTTCTTCATATCGATGCTTGCGGTCGTTCCTTCGCTCTCCTCCCAGGACTCCGGAATGTCGACGACGTTGGCATCCTCCACGACCGGCTTCGGCTTCCACAACTCGGTGGTCGCGCGCGCCTTGGCGAGTTGCTCCGGCCGGAGCGAGTTGGCTACCTCGTCGCGCTTGGCCGCGGCATCCTTGTCGCCGGTCTTTGCAACGAGGGCGAACCACTTGTAGGATTCTTCCAGGCTCTGGGGGACGCCGAGGCCCTTCGCCGCCAGGATGCCCAGATTGTACTGGCTGTCCGTCACGCCGAGTTCGGCCGCCTTCTGAAACCAACGCGCGGCGGAATCGTTGTCGACCGCTCCGTCGCTGCCCATGGCGAAGAGCACCGCCAGATTGTGCATCGCGCTCGCATTTCCCTGGTTGGCGGCCAACTGGTACCAGGTCTTGGCCCGGGCGATGTCGCGCTCGACGCCGATACCCTTCTCGTAGAAGCTCCCAATCCGGTACTGGGCCGGAGCAAAGCCTTGTTCCGCCGCGCGTTCGTACCAGGTCGCCGCGACTGCACGGTCGGACTCGACGCCGCGGCCGGTGTCGTAGCGGTTGCCGATCTCGAACATCGCCTTCGGGTCGCCGGTCTCGGCGGCTTCACGCAGCGCGATCGGCCCGGCCTCGACGGGCGGCGCCTCGAAAGTCGGCGAGGACGCGGTTCCACCACCGTCCATCTCCGGCAGCGCCGCCACTTCGCCAGCGTCAGGTGCGATTTCGTCCTCTGGGAGCGCCGCCAGTCCGTTGTCGTCCATCTCTTCGGCACCCGTCGCCGGCAAGACGTCGACGTTCGGGGAGGCCTCCATATCGGCGTCGGGCGATGCGGGCGTTCCATCGACTGCA
The DNA here is from genome assembly GCA_950071955.1 of uncultured Mesorhizobium sp. Lineage (GTDB taxonomy): Bacteria > Pseudomonadota > Alphaproteobacteria > Rhizobiales > Rhizobiaceae > Aquibium > Aquibium pacificus. Next base: position 4,521 of record CATMOC010000207.1, read on the forward strand.
CGCACCGCGCCGGCGGCATCGTCTTCTCCGTCGACCGACGCCGTGTCGGCGGCGCTCGCTACCAGAGCATCGCTCGCCGGGAGGGGCTCGATCTCGGCCATCTGCGCCTCGCCGCCGAAGAAGGCTTTGCCCAGTTGCAGGCTGGCAAGGGCGATCATGATCGCGGCCGCCGCCATGAGGATGGGCTTGCGCTTGGCGCGCAGGAATTCCGCCGGACTGAGCTTTCCCTTCGGACCGGCTGGCGACCCGCCCTGCTTGAACGTTTGTGCCTCGGCGGCGGCGGCCTGTGCCGCACGCCGCGCCGCCGCGATGAAGTCCGCCTTGCCCGCGGTGGGGTCCGATTCTTGTACGGTGGTGCCCCGCTCGTCACGGACGCGCTTGATGATGGCGTTCAGATCCGGCGCGCCGGAGCCGGGTTCCAGGGGCTTGTCGGCCACCGTACCGTCCAGTGGTTCGTCGAGCCGGACCTGTTCGATGCCGGGCATGACCGGATCGGGCTGCTGGCGGACCGGGCGTGCCTGCTTCTTGCCGGTGAAGGCGCGGGTAAGGCCGCCGAGCATGGAGCGGCGGACCGGTTCCTCGTCCTCCTCGAATGCCGGATCGCTCGTGCCGGCGGCGAACGCTGCTTCCGCCGCGGCCTGAGCCGGCGACTTCTTTGCCGGCATCGGTGCGCGAGGCGGTACCGCGGTGGAGGCGGATAGCGCCGCCGGCGTCGCCCGTGCCAGCGGGGGCATCTGCGGTTCCGGCGAGACGGGGGCCATCGGTGGCACGCCCGCGTCGGGGATGCGGCTGCGGTAGGACGAGGCCAAATCGCCGTTTCGCACCTCCAGCGAGCCGAGGCGCTCGACGACCTTCAACAGCGTGTCGTGGATCGCCTCGAACGTGCGGGAATTCCGCTCGTCCGACTTGCGCGCAAGAATTTCGAGCGTCTTCAGTTCGCTGGCCAGGGCGGCGATGTCCTCGTCGTCCAGCCCGCCGTCGCGCATGGAACGGACCGCGTTCTCGGCGGCTTCCTGCGCGGCGGAGACGATGGCGTCCCGCTGATCGGCGAGCGAGCGCTCGATGTTGTCGAGCCGTGGCGCCAGACCCGCCTGTGCGTCCGCTTCGCGGGAGGGTCTGGACAGGTGCTCGGCCAGGCCCGCGATCTGTCTTTCAAGACCGGCGATAAGCTGCGGATCCGCATCCGAGGCGCGGCTGCTGGAGCTATCGAGCTTTTCGGCGATTTCCTGGAGGCGGCGTTCCAGCGTCAGCATCGTCCTTGCGTCGGGCTCGGTGCCGCGACCCGAATCGATATGCTCCGAGAGATCCGCAAACTTGCGGTCGAGCGCCTGCAGGAGCGAGGGATCGAGATCGGCCGCGCTGCGGAACGTCGAATCGAGACGGTCGGCCATGCTTTCCAGCCGGCGGTCGAACTCCTCCAGAAGCCGCGGGTCGACGCCTTCCCGATGCCGCGAGTCGATCCGCTCCGACAGGTCCGCGAACTTTTCGTCCAGCGCCTGCAGGAGCGCCACGTCGATGCCGAGTTCCGGCTCCCGGCGCTTGTCCAGCCTTTCCGCCAGACCATCGATCCGGTGTTCCATTTCGCGGAACATTGCCTGGCCAAGCGTGGTGGCACGGTCGTGACGTTCCTCGAACAGCGTCGCGATCTCGGCAAAGCGCCGTTCCAGGCTGTCGACGATCTGCTCGCGCTCGACCCCGCTGGAGTTGGTTTCCAGCCGTTCCGCGATCTTGGCGATCTGACGGTGAAGCAGTTCGATGGATTCATCGGGACGCGCGGCGAGATGGGCGATGTCCTCGACGCGTCGCGTGAGATTGTTCAGTCTTTCGGCCACATCGGAAGCAGAGGCTTCTTCGACCAGCATGTCGAGTTGCTGGGCCAGGGCTGATATACGGGCTTCGATGCGCTCGAACGGTTCGGCGCGATAGGTCTGGGCGCTGGCGGAAGACGAAGCGATCGCACGCGAGATCTCGTCGAGCCGGTTTTCGACCAGGCTGATCGGCACTTCGTAGATCGAAAAATCCTTGTCCTTCTCTTCGATCACGGCGTCGATCGGCACATTGCAAAACAGGGCGATTTTTTCGCGCTCGTCGTGGCTGATCGAGCGTTCGGTCCTGCAGATGAGCACGTCGGGCTGAATGCCGATTTGCCGCA
>CATMOC010000208.1 GCA_950071955.1 uncultured Mesorhizobium sp.
CAGGCGCTCCCGGGCGCCATTCTCGTCAACAATGACGCGTTCTATCGCGTCTCGGACTTCCTGAAGCCGACCCATTTCTACGAACCTCTGCACCGCAAGATCTACGAGATCGCCGGTGAACTGATCCGGATGGGCAAGATGGCCAACCCGGTGACGATGAAGACCTTCCTGCCCGCGGACGAAAAGGTCGGCGACATCACGGTCGCGCATTATCTCGCGCGGCTTGCGGCAGAAGCCGTGACCATCATCAACGCGTCCGATTACGGACGGGCCATCTACGACCTCGCGACGCGGCGCGCGTTGATCACCGTCGGCGAGGACATGGTCAACATCGCCTACGACGCGCCCGTCGACATGTCGCCCTCCGACCAGATCGAAGACGCGGAAAGGCGCCTCTTCGAGCTTGCGGAGACCGGACGCTACGACGGTGGCTTCGAAAGCTTCACCGACGCGGTCAAGACCGCAGTGGACATGGCCAATGCCGCCTACATGCGCGACGGCCATCTCTCCGGCATCTCGACCGGCTTCCGTGACATCGACCGGCGGCTCGGCGGGCTGCAGCCGTCGGATCTGGTCATCCTCGCCGGGCGCCCTGCCATGGGCAAGACATCGCTCGCCACCAACATTGCCTTCAACATCGCCTCGGCATACCAGCCCGCCCAGCAGGCGGACGGCTCATTCAAAGCCGCCAAGGGAGGCGTAGTCGGCTTCTTCTCGCTTGAAATGTCGTCCGAACAGCTGGCCACCCGCATCATCTCGGAGCAGACGGAGATCTCCTCATCGAAGATCCGCCGTGGCGAGATATCCGAGGTGGACTTCGAGAAGCTCGTCGCCTGCGCGCAGATGATGCAGAAGACCCCGCTCTTCATCGACCAGACCGGCGGCATCTCGATCGCCCAGCTGGCCGCCCGCGCGCGGCGGCTCAAGCGGCAGCGCGGGCTCGACGTGATCGTGATCGACTACGTCCAGCTGATGCAGGGCTCCTCGTCGAAATCGAACCAGAACCGCGTGCAGGAGATCACCGAGATCACCACCGGCCTCAAGGCGCTGGCGAAGGAACTGCAGGTGCCGATCGTGGCGCTGTCGCAGTTGTCGCGCCAGGTCGAAAGCCGCGACGACAAGCGCCCGCAACTGGCCGACCTGCGCGAATCGGGCTCGATCGAGCAGGATGCCGACGTCGTGCTTTTCGTCTATCGCGACGAATACTACATGCAGAACAAGGAGCCGGAGCCCGGCACGATGGAACACCAGCAGTGGCAGGAAAAGTTCGAGCGCGTGAAGGGCAAGGCCGAACTCATCATCGCCAAGCAGCGCCACGGGCCGACCGGCACGGTCGATCTCGCTTTCGAGGGCCAGTTCACCCGCTTCTCCGACCTTGCGGACGAAGGCCACTTGCCGGAACGATTCGAGTAGTCGGTTGGACGAGGCGTTTCACATCCGGGAGGCCGGGACCAAACCTCACCTTGCCGGCGGTCGCCTGACGATCGACCTGCGTTCGCTGCAGGCGAACTATCGCGCCCTGGTAAAGGTGGCCGCGCCCGCCCGTGTCGCCGGCGTCGTCAAGGCTGACGCCTACGGCATCGGGATCGCCGATGTCGTTCCGGCCCTCGCGGCGGCCGGATGCGACACGTTCTTCGTCGCTCTGCCCGAAGAGGGCTTCGCGGTCAGGCGCGCGGCGCCGCAATCCCGTATCTTCGTCCTCAACGGTCTCTTCGTTCTGGACGCGGCCGAAACATACGCCAGATCGCAACTGATCCCGGTGATCAACACCGCCATCGACCTGACGATCTGGGAACGCTTCTGCGGCCGGCAGGGTGCCGCGCATCCCTGCGCCATCCACGTCGACACGGGCATGAACCGCCTCGGCATCACGCCGGCCGAGGCAATCGCTTTCGCAGACGAGAACATGCTGACCAGGGCAGTCAATCCCGTGCTTCTGATGAGCCATCTCGCCTGCGCCGACCAGCGCGACGATCCCAAGAACCGCAGGCAGCTCGAAATCTTCCGCAACGTGGGGCGCGCTTTCGGGGAAATGGAAGCGAGCCTCGTCAACTCCTCCGGCCTGCTGTTGGGCCGCGACTTCCATTTCGGCCTCACCCGGCCCGGTATCGCCGTCTACGGCGGATCGCCGGCTCCGGGGGTGACCATGCGGACGGTCGTGACGGCGGAGGCGCGCGTGGCGCAGATCCGGTACGTCAAGGCGGGCGAGACGATCAGCTATGGCGCGACCTCTGTCCTCCAGCGCGACAGCATCATCGCGGTTGCGGCCGTCGGGTATGCCGACGGCTTTCCGCGCGCGGCGTCGGGCAGCGGCGTGCCGATCCGCCAACTCTTTCCCGGAGGCAACGGCTTCGTAAACGGCCGCCGCGTACCCATCATCGGACGCGTGACCATGGACCTGACTATGTTCGACGTGACCGACCTGGGCGGGGACGGCATCGCCACGGGCGATCATATCGAGCTTTTCGGACCCAACCTACCGATCGACGAGGCCGCGCGGGCGGCCGGGACGATCTCCTACGAACTTCTCACCCGGCTCGGCCAGCGCTATCACCGCGCCTACATCAGCGGCGCGGATACGCGGTGACGATGGTCGGAGCAGCCCGATAATGGCGAAATCGCGCGTCCAGTTCATCTGCCAGAACTGCGGTACGGTGCACAACCGCTGGGCCGGCAAGTGCGACGGCTGCGGCGAGTGGAACACGCTTGTCGAGGAAGGTACGGCGGGAGGCATCGGCTCGGGGCCGGCGTCCACGCGCAATGCCCGCAAGGGCCGCCCCGTGACGCTGACTTCCCTGTCCGGCGAAATCGAGGACGCGCCGCGCATCGCCAGCGGCATCGGCGAACTCGACCGTGCCACCGGCGGCGGCTTCGTGCGCGGCTCCGCCCTGCTGGTCGGCGGCGACCCGGGCATCGGAAAGTCCACGCTGCTCACGCAGGCGGCCGCCGCGCTCGCCCGCCTGGGGCACAGGATCGTCTACGTGTCGGGAGAGGAAGCGGTGGCGCAGATCAGGCTGCGGGCCCAGCGCCTCGGCGCGGCCGATGCGCCCGTCGAACTCGCCGCCGAGACGAACGTCGAGGACATCCTCGCCACCATCGCGGAAGGACGCAGGCCGGACCTTCTGATCCTCGATTCGATCCAGACCCTGTGGACGGACGTTGCCGATTCGGCGCCCGGAACCGTCACGCAGGTCCGCGCATCGGCGCAGGCGATGATCCGCTACGCCAAGTCGACCGGGGCGGCGATCGTGCTGGTCGGCCACGTCACCAAGGAAGGCCAGATCGCCGGACCGCGCGTGGTCGAGCACATGGTGGATGCGGTGCTCTATTTCGAAGGCGAAGGCGGACACCATTACCGCATCCTTCGCACCGTGAAGAACCGATTCGGCCCCACTGACGAGATCGGCGTCTTCGAGATGTCCGACAAGGGACTGCGCGAAGTGGCCAATCCGTCGGAGCTTTTTCTCGGCGAGCGCCATGCCAAGGCGCCGGGCGCGGCCGTCTTTGCGGGCATGGAGGGCACGCGCCCGGTGCTCGTCGAGATCCAGGCCCTCGTCGCCCCCTCCCCCCTCGGAACGCCGCGCAGGGCAGTGGTCGGCTGGGATTCGGCGCGACTCTCGATGATCCTTGCGGTGCTGGAAGCGCATTGCGGGGTCCGCTTTGCGCAGAACGACGTCTACCTCAACGTCGCCGGCGGCTACCGCATCACCGAGCCGGCGGCCGATCTCGCGGTCGCCGCCGCACTGGTTTCATCGCTCACCGGACTTGCCCTGCCCGCCGATTGTGTCTATTTCGGCGAAATCAGCCTTTCCGGCGCCGTCAGGCCTGTCGCGCATGCGCAGCAGCGGCTGAAAGAGGCGGAAAAACTCGGTTTCGGGCAGGCGGTCCTGCCGGCCGGCAGCGGGGACGTGGCGGGATCGATCGCGGCGCGATCGTTCCTGCCGGATGCGCTGGCCGACCTCGTTGCCCGGATCGCGGGAACGAAGCGCGGCCGCGAGGCGGACTGACGGATTGGAGTAGGCGACGATGCCGATTACGCTGCTTGACGGAATTCTCGTCGGCTTTGCGCTTGTTTCCGCGATCCTGGCGATGGTCCGCGGTCTCTCGCGCGAACTCCTCTCCATCGCCTCCTGGGCAGCGGCCGCGGCGGCGGCCTTTTTCTTCTACCCCTTTGTGCTCCCCTACGTCGCGCCCTACATAGACAACGACAAGATAGCGCTCGCCGCCTCGGCGGCCATCGTGTTCCTGCTCGCCCTGATCGTGGTGACGGTGATCACGATGAAGGTGGCCGACTTCATCATCGATTCGCGCGTCGGCGCGCTCGACCGGACGCTTGGGTTCGTCTACGGCGCGGCGCGAGGGATCCTGGTGATCGCGGTGGCCCTGATGTTCTTCAACTGGCTGGTCGGCGACAACAAGCCGGCATGGATAGCCGGAGCGAAGTCGCTGCCCCTGCTCGAAAGCATCGGCGCGAAGCTGCAGGAATTGCTTCCGGACGATCCGGAGAACTCGATCCTCAAGCGACTGACCGACGGCGATGAAGCCGAGCCGGCCGGAGAGGCCGAGACGAACAACTGATCCGCCGCTTCCATTCAGGCGGAGAACCGGCGCCACGGGCGCGGAGGCAGTTTGCAATGGCAGACTCAGCGATCGGCATTCACGACGACGACCGGGAGACATCCGCCGGCGAAGCCGACGATCATTTCCACGACGAGTGCGGGGTATTCGGCATCTTCGGCCGCCAGGACGCGGCGGCGATCGTCACGCTTGGCCTGCACGCGCTCCAGCACCGGGGACAGGAAGCCGCAGGCATCGTCTCCTATGACGGCTCGCAATTTCACGTCGAGCGCCATGTCGGGCTCATCGGCGATACCTTCACCAAGCAGTCGGTGATCGACCGGCTGCAGGGCACGCGCTCCATTGGCCACACCCGCTACGCCACGACCGGCGGGGCGGGCCTGCGCAACGTCCAGCCGTTTTTCGCCGAACTCTCCGATGGCGGTCTGGCGATCGCCCACAACGGCAACATCACCAATGCGATGACCGTCCAGCGTGCCCTGCAGAAGCAAGGCGCGATCTTCTCCTCGACATCCGACACCGAGACGATCCTGCACCTGGTGGCGACCAGCAAGCAGCGCGACACCAATGCCCGTTTCGTCGAGGCGGTGCGGCAGATCGAAGGCGCCTTCTCGCTGGTGGCGCTGACGTCCAAGAAGATGATCGGCTGCCGCGATCCGCTCGGCATTCGGCCGCTCGTGCTCGGTGACCTCGACGGCGCGTGGATCCTCGCATCTGAGACCTGTGCGCTGGACATCATCGGCGCGCGTTTCGTGCGCGACCTCAAGCCCGGCGAGATGGTGGTCGTCACCACAAGCGGCATCGAGAGCCATTTCCCCTTCGAGCCGGCGAAGTCGCGCTTCTGCATCTTCGAATACGTCTACTTCGCCCGCCCGGATTCGTCCGTGGAAGGCCGCAACGTATACGACGTCCGCAAGAAGATCGGGGTGGAACTGGCGCGCGAAAGCCCGGTGGATGCCGATATCGTCGTCCCCGTCCCGGATTCCGGAACGCCGGCGGCAATCGGCTTCTCGCAGGAGGCGGGGCTGCCGTTTGAACTGGGCATCATCCGCAACCACTATGTCGGCCGCACTTTCATATCGCCGGGTGATTCGATCCGCCACATGGGCGTGAAACTGAAGCACAACGCCAACCGTCGGATGATCGAAGGCAAGCGCGTGGTGCTGGTCGACGATTCCATTGTGCGCGGCACCACCAGCCAGAAGATCGTGCAGATGGTGCGCGAAGCAGGTGCGAAGGAAGTGCATATGCGCATCGCCTCGCCGCCGACCCGCGCCTCCTGCTTCTACGGAGTCGATACGCCGGAGAAGGCAAAACTTCTCGCCTCGCGCATGTCGGTCGAGGAGATGGCCGATTTCATCCGCGTCGATTCGCTCGGCTTCCTCTCCATCGATGGCCTCTACCGCGCCGTCGGCGAGAAGGGACGTGACGCGCAGGCTCCGCAATTCTGCGACGCCTGCTTCAGTGGCGAATACCCCACCCGGCTGCTCGACTTCGAAGGCGCCGACAACGTGCGCTCGCTGTCGCTGCTGGCGACCGGAGGGCAGTGATAGGGGCTTTCGTCCCTACGGCGTGACCAGCTTCAGGCCGACGATGCCGGCGACGATAAGGCTGATGCAGGCGAGGCGGATCACATCCGAGGACTCGCCGAAGAGCAGGATGCCGAGAACCACGGTGCCGATCGTCCCAATGCCGGTCCACACCGCATAGGCGGTGCCGAGCGGCAGCGTTCGCAGGGCGAGACCGAGAAGGGCGAGGCTCACCGTCATCGAAAGGATGGTGGCGAGGGTGGGCCACGGGCGCGTGAACCCCTCGGTGTATTTCAAGCCGACCGCCCAGCCGATCTCGAACAGTCCAGCGGCAAACAGTATGAGCCAGGACATCGTCATCTCCCATGCAGGCGATGAGGCCGTCCCCATCCGTCATTGTCGCAAATGCAGGGTCGTCCCCGCGGCGCGGAAGTAAGCCAACGCGTCCGACGCCGCAAGCCCCCGGGTTTCGTTCGCGAGACATTCATTCTAAGAGCCGGTCTCGATATTCTCTGGAGATACC
>CATMOC010000209.1 GCA_950071955.1 uncultured Mesorhizobium sp.
GACTCCAAACGGGGGACTTTCGTTTTCTTGATTCGTCCGGATTCGACGATGTCGCCGAACTCGTCGTTCAGCCGCTCAACAAAGTGATCGTCCGGTTCCTGGTGCAGGCGCAGCACGAGCTTTCCGCGCACATAACGCATGCTGTTATAGACGCTGTAGAACCGCATAATTTCGTCGACGGCTTCGTCGACGTCGTCGGTGATTTTCAACAGCGACAAGTCGTCCGGCGAGATCAGCTCCTTGGCCAGCAATTGTGATTTAATAAACTCCATCCAGGCGGTCCAATAACTGCCGCCGGGCTCGTCGAGACAGACGATCGGCATCAAATCCCGTTTTCCGGTTTGCACGAGTGTGAGCGTCTCGAACCCTTCGGCGCGGATCATGAAATGCAGGTGCGCCGGGCGGCGCAGCGGATAGCCGACATCCCTCAGCAACTGCCCGACCGGGCCATCGTCCGGCACGCGATAGCCGGCCGGCTTGACCGTGCGGTAGTAGAAGTGGCCATCGGCGGCGGTGGTGAAGGCGCCGCGCAGGTTGAATTCGGGCTGCAGGTCGGGCTGCTGGTTTTCGTACAGGCCTTCCGCGTTGGCCTGCCAGGTCTCGACCAAGGCGCCTTGGATCGGGTGACCATCGAGGTCGCGGACATGGCCCGAGACGCACAGCGGCTCGCCCCGACCGTCGAGCGAGATGATCGCGCCCAGCGGCAAGCGCGGCACATCGGCGCGGTAGAACGGGCCGCGGATCGTGTTGGGCGTGGCGCCAGCCGGGCGCCGCGTGTTGATGTCCTCGACGAGCGCGGAGACCCCGAGCAGATCGGACAGCAGGATCCATTCCTGCCGCTTCTCGTCGCTGGCATGGCCGACGTCGGTTAGAAATCCGATGACACGGCGCCAGTCGGCCTGGCTCGGACGCGCTTCCTTGACGATCTGGTGCAGGTGCTCGACCACGCTGACCAGCACGCGCGACAGGCGCCCGTCGCCCGCGCCCAGCAGGCGCTCGGCGACGAGTTGCGACGAATTGTGCTCGCCATAGGGATGGCCGGTCGGCAGCGGCATCGTTCCTCCCCGGGAATTTCACCGGACGTTGCTGAACCAAGGATAGCCGGACGACAACGATACAGGATGATTTTCCTGCCACTTTAGCATAGCATATCGCTATGAAGCTCGATGAACGTCATCTCGTCCAGCTGGCTGCCGTGGTCCAGGCGGGCGGAGTGACCGAGGGCGCGGCCCTGATCGGCATGACGCAACCCGCCGTCTCCCGCACGCTTTCGATGCTGGAAAAGCGGCTCGGGGAAGCACTGTTCGTGAGGGGCCGCCGCCCTCTGCAGCCTACGCCGCTGGGCCGCGCGCTGGCGGAGCACGGCCAGGCGATGCTGCTCGCCTCGCGGAAAGCCTCCGAACTGGTCGCCAGCTTCCACCACGGCCGCACCGGGCTGGTGCGCATCGGCGGAACCCCGTTCTTCATGGACGCCCTCATCTCCGGCACGATCGCGGAGTTCCAGAACCACTATCCGGACGTCCGCGTCGACCAGAGCTATGGATACCTTCAGGAACTCCAGGCTGCCGTCATTGCCGGCCGGCTCGACCTCGCCATCTGCCCGATCGACATTCTCGACGAGGGATCCGGGCTGGAGTTCCAGGAGATTCTGCCGGGCCGCAACGTCGTCGCCTGCCGCTCGACTCATCCGCTGCTGCTGAAGCGCCGTCTGGGCGGCAAGGAACTGCTCGACTATCCGTGGATCGCGCCGCCGCCCGGCAGCCCACTGTTGGCCGACCTGCGCAGCCTGCTCTTGTCGCTCGGCGCCACCGAGATCAAGGTGCGCTATTCGGGCGGCTCGCTTACCAGCGCCATGACCTACCTGAAGAGCACCGACGCGCTGACCGTGCTGCCGCACGGCGTGGTGTTCGCCTTCCGCAAGGAGAAGTCGATCACCGCCCTGCCCCTGAACATCCCGCACCCGGAACGCGCGCTCGGCCTGCTCCGCCTCGCCGACGCGCCGCGCTCGCCCGCCGTGGAGAAATTCGCCCTGCACGTGCGCCAGAGTTTCGACAGCCTGCGCCACTTGATCAAGCGGCACGAGCAGGCGGTGGTGTGGGGCGCGTGAAGTGTCATGCCCGCCGGAGGAAGCGGGGTAGAATTCGATGGCAGCGATGGTCGGCGTTCCGCACGGCATGCCTCATGACGTATCGTTCGGCTTCGCTATCCAGCCGCTACCGCGACGGCCGTGGCCCGACACCGCGTGAGACGCCAGGCCGCCACGCTCGCATTGGCGGTCGAGCAGGTTTCCGATGGGCAAGAGTGTGCAGAGGGCGGCGGCCAGCGCATAGAAGCGCGCGGCGAGCCGCAGCGCGTCGTCGGGGTCGCTGCCGATCGGCGCGATCCCTTCGAGTTCCGAGAGCGGCATGCCCGCCGCCTCGAGGACGTAGCTTTCCGACACCGCCTCCGCATAGCGCAGGAGGACGAGCACGAACCAGCGCACCGGCCCTGAGCGCGTGGCGGCCTGCTCGGCCATGGCGGCGAAGGAGACGAGCAGCGCCATGACGCGCCGAAGCATCCTTTCGTCCACCATTTGCGCACGCACGTCCATCTCGTGTCCTTTGCTGACCGGCGGGTAGTGTGGCGCGGGTGGCGGGGCCGTGGATGGAATTCGAGGAAGCGGTTGATCTTGTTGGGGTCGGCGCCGGTTTCGTCCACGCCGTCCGGCCCCATCCGCTTCGTCATCCTCGGCCGACCGGAGCGCAGCGGAGGGAGAGCCGGGGATCCACGCCTGAGAAGCGGTGACGGGTGCGGTGGTGGAGGACCCGTCGCGGTTTCCTGCACTACCTCACGCTGCCGCGATTCTCAGGCATGGATCCCAGGGTCTGCGCGACGCCGCTGCGCGGCTGCTCCGCCCTGGGATGACGAAGGTGGGGGTGTCGTCGCTAACCGTCGGCGGCGGGGGGCATTCGCCAACCGTCTACCGCCCCTCCGCTTCGTCATCCTCGGCCGACCGGAGCGCAGCGGAGGGAGAGCCGAGGATCCAGGCCTGAGAGATGGTGACGGGTGGGGTGGTGGACGTGGACGAAGGGCGGTTTCCTGCGCCGCCTCACGCTGCCGCGATTCTCAGGCATGGATCCCAGGGTCTGCGCGACGCCGCTTCGCGGCTGCTCCGCCCTGGGATGACGAAGGTGGGGTGGCGGCGCTAACCGTCGGCGGCGGGGGGCATTTGCCAACCGTCGACCGCCCCTCCGCTTCGTCATCCTCGGCCGACCGGAGCGCGGCGGAGGGAGAGCCGGGGATCCAGGCCTGAGAGGCGGCGAAGGATGAGGTGGCGAAGAGGCGGTTTCCTGCACCGTCTCACTCTGCCGATATGCTCAGGCATGGATCCCAGGGTCTGCGCGACGCCGCTTCGCGGCTGCTTCGCCCTGGGATGACGAAAGGGTGGAGGTGCTGTCGCCAATCGTCGTCGGCGGGCGTAGCGAGCCCCTACCCTCCCACCACACTCTCATATGTCTCCGGCTTGAATCCCACCGTCAGGCACCCGTCCACGTCGAGCACCGGGCGCCTGATCATCGAGGGCTGGTCAAGCATAAGGCGCCTGGCCTTCTCCTCGTCGAGGTCGGCCTTGTCGCGGTCGGGCAGCTTGCGGAAGGTGGTGCCGGCGCGGTTGAGCAGGGGTTCCCACCCTAGTTCGTCGATCCAGCCCTGCAGGCGGGCTTCGTCGAGGCCGGCGGTCTTGTAGTCGTGGAAGGCGTAGGCGACGCCGTGGGCGTCGAGCCAGGCGCGGGCCTTCTTCATGGTGTCGCAGTTTTTGATGCCATAGATGGTGACGGACACGGTCAGCCCTCGCCGTTCCAGGCCTTGAACGCGGCGGAGTGGTCGACGGTGCCGCCGAGCCGCCCGAGGGCCGCCTGCCACCAGCGGTCGGTCTCGGCGACGATCGGTAGCGGCTTATCCAGCGCGGTGGCGAGGCCGGCGGCGATGCCGACGTCCTTGGCGAGCAGGCCGAGCGCGAAGCCGGTGGCGAAGTCTCCAGTCAACACGTGCTGGCCGAACACGTTTTCGGTGGAGAAGTTGCGGCCGGTCGAGACGTTCATGATCTCCACCGCGACCTTGGGGTCGAGGCCGAAGCGGCCGGCGAGGATCAGCGCCTCGGCGACGGCGGCGAAACCGGCCGCCGCGACGAAATTGTTGAGTGCCTTCATGGCGTGGCCGGAGCCGAGCGGGCCCGTGTCGAAGACGCGGTTTCCCATCGAGAGCAGCACCGGCTTGGCCCGCTGCGACAAGGCCGGATCGTCGCTGCCCAGCATGATGGTCAGCGTACCCGCGATGGCGCGCGGGACGGCGCCCGAGACCGGTGCGTCGACAAAGCCGATGCCAGGCCCGGCCAGGAGCGGACCGAGGTCGCGGCTGCCGATGGGATCGGACGAACTCATGTCGATCAGCAGCGCGCCGGGTTTCAGCTGCGACGCCAGCCCGCCGTCGGCTTCCAGCATGACCTCGCGGACGATCTTGCCGTTGGGCAGCATGGTGACGACGACATCGCTCGCCGCGCCCAGTTCCGCGAGCGAGGCCGCGGCATTGGCGCCGATCTCCGCCGCATGCGCGCGGGCGGCCTCTGCATTCGCGTCGTAGAGCGTCAGCGGAAACCTGGATTTGACGATATTGGCCGTCATCGGCCGCCCCATGTTGCCGATGCCGACGAAGCCGATCCTCTCCATCGCGCCTACTCCACGCCCAGGTCGCCGAGGACGGATTCGGCGGCGCGCAGGCCGCCGACCATCGCGGGGATGCCGCAATAGAGGAAGGAGTGGACGAGGATCTCGCGGATCTCCTCCTTGGTCACGCCGTTGGCGATCGCGCCTCGCACATGGACCTTGAGTTCCGGCTCCTTGCCGAGCGCGGCGAGCATGGCCAGCGTGATCATCGAGCGCTCGCGCGTGCCCAGCCCCGGCCGCTGCCACACCTCGCCGAAGCAGATGCGTGTGACGATGTCCTGCATCGGTTGCGTGAAATCGCTGGCCTTCTCGATCTGCTGTTCGGCGCCGGCCGCGCCGAACATTTTTCTGCGCAGTTCGATGCCGAGTTCGTCGGGGCTTTTCGTCATGTGGTCCTTCTCCATCCCTGCGCGATGCCGCTGCGGAATCGCGTCGATGGGGAAAGACCTAACACCATGACGATGCAGCCGAAAGCGTCAGCGGCGCGGGGCGGGCTAACCAGGGAGGGCGGGGACAGTTTACTTTTTACCCGGAGCGAGCGGCGCTCGCTCCCGGTAAAAAGTAAACTGTCCCCCTCTCCGCCGCTCCGTCAGTTGCCCAGAATGCCCGGCAGGCGCAGGCCTTTCTCGCGGGCGCAATCGAGCGCGTCGTCGTAGCCGGCGTCGGCGTGGCGCATGACGCCCGTGGCCGGGTCGTTCCACAGCACGCGCTCCAGCCGGTGGGCGGCTTCCGGGGTGCCGTCGGCGACGATGACCATTCCGGCGTGCTGCGAGAACCCCATGCCGACACCGCCGCCGTGGTGCAGCGAGACCCAGGTGGCGCCCGAGGCGCAGTTGAGCAGTGCGTTGAGCAGCGGCCAGTCGGAGACGGCGTCGGACCCGTCCTTCATCGCCTCGGTCTCGCGGTTCGGCGAGGCGACGGAGCCGGAATCGAGATGGTCGCGGCCGATGACGACCGGCGCCTTCCGTTCGCCGCTGGCGACCATCTCGTTGAAGGCGAGGCCGAGCCGGTGGCGGTCGCCGAGACCGACCCAGCAGATGCGCGCGGGCAGCCCCTGGAAGGCGATGCGCTCGCGCGCCATGTCGAGCCAGCGGTGGAGATGTTCGTTGTCGGGCAAGAGCTCCTTCACCTTGGCGTCGGTCCTGTAGATGTCTTCCGGATCGCCCGAGAGGGCGGCCCAGCGGAACGGCCCCACGCCGCGACAGAAAAGCGGTCTTATGTAAGCAGGCACGAACCCTGGAAAGGCGAAGGCATTCTCGAAACCCTCGTCCTTCGCCACCTGGCGGATGTTGTTGCCGTAGTCGAGCGTCGGCACGCCGGCATTCCAGAAAGCGACCATAGCCTCGACATGCTCGCGCATGGAATGGCGCGCCGCCTTCTCCACCGCCTTGGGATCGCTCTCGCGCCTGGCCTTCCATTCGCCGATGGTCCAGCCTTTCGGCAGGTAGCCGTTGAGCGGATCGTGCGCCGAGGTCTGGTCGGTCACCATGTCGGGGCGGATGCCACGGCGGTAGAGTTCCGGAACGATCTCGGCGGCGTTTCCCAGCAGGCCTACCGATTTTGCCTCGCCGGCCTTGGTCCAGCGTTCGATCATTTCGAGCGCCTGGTCGACTGAGGTGGCCTTCTCGTCCAGATAGCGGGTGCGCAAGCGGAAATCGATGCGGGTCTCGTCGCATTCGATGGCAAGGCACGAGGCGCCGGCCATGACGGCCGCCAGCGGCTGCGCGCCGCCCATGCCGCCGAGGCCAGCGGTCAATATCCACTTACCTTTGAGGTCACCGCCGTAGTGCTGCCGCCCGGCTTCCACGAAGGTCTCGTAGGTGCCCTGAACGATGCCCTGCGTGCCGATGTAGATCCACGAGCCGGCCGTCATCTGGCCGTACATCATGAGCCCTTTCTTATCGAGCTCGTTGAAATGGTCCCAGTCG
>CATMOC010000210.1 GCA_950071955.1 uncultured Mesorhizobium sp.
CCGACAACCGGATCGCGCGCTTCCGCGTGATGGGCAACAGAAGCGAACTGGAACTGGACATCGCCGATTTCTCGCGGCAGCTCTATACCTATCTGGCGCTGTTTGGCGTCGGCATGATCGCCATCAACGCCATTGTCATTCTTCTGGGTCTGCGTCCTTTGGACCAGGTGCGCAATGCGCTCGCCCAGGTGCGGGAAGGCACCGCCAAGAAACTCGACGGCAGGTTTCCCTCCGAGATCGAACCGCTTGCCAGCGAGACGAACGCGCTGATCGAGAACAACCGACGAATCGTCGAACGGTCGCGCACGCAGGTCGGCAATCTCGCCCATTCCCTGAAGACGCCGGTGGCCGTTCTCCTCAACGAAGGCCGTGCGATGGGCGGCGAGAAGGGCAGGCTGATCGTCGAACAGGCGGCCGCGCTCCAACAGCAGGTGGAGCACTACCTGCAGCGCGCGCGCATCGCCGCCCAGCGCGACAGCGTCGTCTTCCGCACGCCCATGAAGGAGCCGCTGGAACGGCTCATGCGTGTTTTTCGCAAGCTCGACCGGAAGGTCGATATCGTCTTCGAGGCCCCGGAGCGCGAACTCGTCTTCGCCGGAGAGCGGGAGGATCTCGAGGAAATCGCCGGCAATCTCCTGGAAAACGCCGTCAAATGGGCGCGGCGCACGGTACGAGTGCGGCTTTCGGCGGAAGTGGGAGCCGTCCTGCTCACGATCGAGGACGACGGGCCGGGGATCCCCGAGGAACAGGCGCGCGAGGCGCTGAAGCGGGGGACCCGACTCGACGAGACGAAACCCGGCACCGGGCTCGGACTGGCTATCGTGCACGACCTCGTGCGCGAATATGGCGGCGAACTGGCGCTCGAGCGGTCGGAGCTCGGGGGGCTGAAAGCGGTCATCCGCCTGCCGTCCGTGGGCTGATGTTCGACGGAACGGTCCCGGCGGGGCAATGGCGGTTCCGGTAGGAAAAACTGCGGGCGCGGGTTTCAGGCAAGCCCAATTTCGGTCATACATCGTCGCTACCGCCCGGTGCTTCGGTCGCAGTCACGCAAGGGAACAATCCAGCGATGCCCACAGCCGCGAAAGCTATAACGCTTTTGGCAGCCTGCCTTTCGCTTGGCGCGTGCACGACCACGTCGCTGACGAGCGGAGTGACCGCCCCGACGACGAAGGATACCATCATCGCCCAGATGAACGGCGGCCTGATCGGCGGCGACCTGGGCAAGAAACTGCCCGAGCGCGAGCGGCGCAAGGCGCTGGAAGCGGAATACCGGGCGCTCGAATACACCCCCGCGCGGACGCCGGTCACCTGGAAGGCAGATAACGGTCGAATGGGTGGTGAGGTGGTGGCGGCCCAGCCCTATCGCGTCGGCTCCCAGGACTGCCGCCAGTACAGCCACAAGCTCAGCGACGGCGTGCGCGAATCGGAGGCGCGCGGTACGGCCTGCCGCAATCCCGACGGCAGCTGGACGCCTCTGACCTGAATGGCAGGTCCGCCACCCGGTCTGCTGCCGCCAAATAGCCGCATGTCCGGCCGATTGGAATGCACTCCAACCATCGCTATTTGAGGTCGCATGGTTTTCTGGATCGTGCTCGGACTGCTGACGGTGATCGCCAGCCTCGCCGTGATCCTGCCTCTTGCGGGCAGGCGCGAGGAGGCCGCGTCTGCGTCCGTGCATGACATCGAGGTGTACCGGGACCAGCTGGCCGAGGTGGAACGCGACGCCGAGCGCGGACTGATCGGCAAGCAGGAAGCCGAACAGGCGCGGGCCGAGATCGGCCGGCGGATCCTGAAACTCGACGGCGCCGACAAGAATTCAAGCGAACAACGCCGGGGCGAGTCCGCCTTCGCGCGCGGGCTCGCGATGGCGGGCGTGCTGGCCGTGCCGCTGCTGAGCTGGGGCATCTACAATTCCATCGGGTCGCCGGAGCTTCCCGGCCAGCCGCTCGCCGAGAGGCTTGCGAAGAATCCCGGCGAGAGCAGCATCGACGAACTGGTCGCTCGGGCGGAGGCGCACCTTCGGGCCAATCCCGAGGACGGGCGCGGCTGGGACGTCCTGGCGCCGATCTATGCGCGGCTGGAAAGACCGGCCGAAGCGGCAACCGCCTACCGCAACGCCATCCGCCTGCTCGGGCCGAGCGCGGCGCGCGAGACCGGCCTCGGCGAGGCTCTGATGATGTCGGCCGGCGGTGTGGTGCCCGCCGACGCCGTCAATGCCTTCCAGCGCGCGCTGGACATCGATGGAAAGGATCCGAAGGCGCGGTTCTATCTCGCTACCGCCATGGCGCAGGAGGGAAGGATCGCGGAAGCGGCCGACGCTCTTCGCGCGATGCTCGCCGACCTGCCGGAGACCTCTCCCTGGCGCGGCGTCGTCGAGCAGACGATCGCCCGGGCCGAGGAAGAGGCGAGCCGCAGCAGCACGGCTCAGGCCGGACCGACCCGCGAAGACGTCGAGGCCGCGAGCGGGATGAGCGCCGAGGATCGCAGCGCAATGATCGAGATCATGGTTGCCCAGCTCGACGAAAGGCTAAGGGAGAACCCGGACGATCCGGAAGGATGGCAACGCCTGGTGCGTTCCTACATGGTGCTCGGCAAGGCGGACGAGGCGCGCGACGCCCTCACCCGCGGCGTCGCTGCACTGGGCGAGGACAGTGGCGCTGCGCGCGAACTGGTGGCCTTCGCGGCGGAGCAGGGCGTGAAGGGCATGGAAGAACGATGACGCGGAAGCAGAAAAGACTGTCGATCATACTGGGTGCACTGGCGTTTCTCGGCACAGCGACCGGTCTCACCTTCTATGCGCTCGGGCAGAAGACCTCCTACTTCTACATGCCGGCGGACCTCACCACCGCCAGCATCGCGCCGGGACAGCGCATACGGCTGGGCGGACTGGTCGAGGACGGATCGATCGTGCGAGACCAGGGCACGCGCGTCTCGTTCGGCGTCTCCGATGGTGGCGGCCACGTCGAAGTCGTCTATGATGGCATCCTGCCCGACCTGTTCCGCGAGGGGCAGGGCGTGGTGACGGAAGGCACGTTCGATCCGAGCGGAACCTTCGTCGCCGACAGCGTGCTCGCCAAGCACGACGAGAACTACATGCCCAAGGAAGTCGCCGACAGCCTTAAGGCGCAGGGCGTCTGGCAGGAAGACTGAGGGAGGCCGCAGGCATTGGTCGAAACCGGACATTTCGCGCTCGTTCTGGCGTTTGCGCTGTCACTGGTCCAGTTCGTCCTGCCGCTGGTCGGCTCGCGCACGGGCGACGCACGCCTGATGGCGACCGCCGGGCCGGTTGCGGCCACCGGATTTGCGATGACCGCCATCTCGTTCGCGGCGCTGACCGCCGCCTACGTGCTGTCGGATTTCTCGGTCCTCAACGTCTTCGAGAATTCGCACTCGCAGAAGCCGCTGCTTTACAAGTTCTCGGGCACCTGGGGAAACCACGAGGGCTCGATGCTGCTCTGGGTGCTGATCCTCACCTTCTTCGGCGCCCTGGTGGCGGCGTTCGGCCGCAATCTGCCCGCAACGCTGCGCGCCAACGTGCTCTCGATCCAGGGATTGATCGGCTCGGCCTTCTTCCTTTTCATCCTCGCCACCTCCAACCCTTTCGCCCGGCTCAACCCGGCGCCGATCGAAGGGCAGGACCTGAACCCGGTGCTCCAGGACGTCGGCCTCGCCATCCATCCGCCGCTCCTCTATCTCGGCTACGTCGGATTCTCCGTCTGCTTCTCCTTCGCGGTGGCCGCGCTGATCGAGGGGCGAATCGACGCCGCCTGGGCGCGCTGGGTGCGGCCGTGGACGCTGGCCGCCTGGGTGTTCCTCACCGGCGGTATCGCGATGGGCTCGTTCTGGGCCTATTACGAGCTCGGCTGGGGCGGTTTCTGGTTCTGGGACCCGGTGGAGAACGCCTCCTTCATGCCGTGGCTTGCCGGAACCGCACTGCTGCATTCCGCGATCGTCATGGAGAAGCGCTCGGCGCTGAAGATCTGGACGATCCTTCTGGCCATCCTCACCTTTTCTCTGTCGCTGCTCGGAACGTTCCTCGTCCGGTCCGGCGTGCTCACATCCGTACATGCCTTCGCGACCGATCCCGCCCGCGGCGTTTTCATCCTCGCCATCCTCACGCTCTTCATCGGCGGCGCGCTGGCGCTATTTGCCTGGCGGGCGCAATCGCTCGCGCCGGGCGGCATCTTCCATCCGATCTCGCGCGAGGGCGCGCTGGTGCTCAACAACCTGTTCCTGAGCACCGCGGTCGCCACCGTGCTCGTCGGCACGCTCTACCCGTTGGCGCTCGAAGCCGTGACGGGGGAGAAGATCTCCGTCGGCGCGCCCTTCTTTGACCTGACCTTCGGGCCGCTGATGGTGCCGTTGCTCATCGCCGTGCCCTTCGGCCCACTGCTCGCTTGGAAGCGCGCCGATCTCTGGGCCGCATCGCAGCGCCTGGCCCTTGCGGCGGGCGGGGCGCTCGTGGTCATTCTCTTCGTCGCGCTCTTCATCGACCGCGCCTCGGTCTTCGCCGCGCTCGGCATCGGGCTCGCAGTCTGGCTGATCCTCGGCGCGCTGACGGATCTCGCACTCAAATCCGGCATCGGCAGCGTCTCGACCTCCGTGGCGCTACGGCGCTTCGCAGGGCTGCCGCGCTCGGCCTATGGCACCTCGCTGGCGCATCTCGGGCTCGGGCTGACGACGCTCGGTATCGTCTCGGTCACGACGCTCCAGACGGAACACATCCTGACAATGAAGCCCGGCGATACCGTCGAGGTCGCCGGCTACCAGTTGCGGTTCGACGGCCTGCAGCCGTTCCAGGGCCAGAATTTCACCGAGGATCGCGGCTTGTTTCCGCTCCTCGACTCGGATGGCGACGTCCTGACGACCATCATGTCTGCGAAGCGGTTCTATCCGGCGCGCCAGATGCCGACCACGGAAGCCGGCATCTCCACCCGCGGCCTCAGCCAGATGTACGTCTCGCTCGGCGATCCCGTCGATGGCGGCGGCATCGTCGTGCGCATCTGGTGGAAGCCGTTCGTGACGCTGATCTGGCTGGGAGCGGTCGTCATGATGGGTGGCGGCATCCTGTCGCTCCTCGACCGGCGCCTGAGGGTCGGCGCGCCGGCACGGCGCGCGAGAAAGACCGGTGAAGCGACCGGAGCGGCGCACTGACCGCCATGGCGCTGCTGCGCACCCTCCTGATGGTCCTCGCCATCGCATTCTCAGCCACGGTCACGCGCGCCGTGCTTCCGGACGAAGTGCTGGAGGATCCGGTTCTGGAGTCTCGCGCCCGCGCTCTGTCGGCGGAACTGCGCTGCCTCGTGTGCCAGAACCAGTCGATCGACGATTCCAACGCCGAACTCGCGCGCGACCTGCGCATCCTCGTGCGCGAGCGGCTCGTGGCCGGCGACACGAACGAGGAAGTGATGGCCTTCATCGTCTCGCGCTACGGCGAGTTCGTGCTTTTGAAGCCAAAATTCAGCATCCAGAACCTGGCGCTCTGGGGAACGCCTCTGGTCGTGATTCTTGCGGGCGCAGGCTTCCTCCTCCTGCGCGGGCGCGGCGCTCGCACGCAGCCCGGCCGTCTTTCCGCCGATGAGGAGGAGAGGCTCGGTGAGATTCTGCGGGAGCGGGATCGCCCGAACTGATAGGCTACTCCGACAATTACCGAGGGGAGGCTGTCGCCCGTGGATCCGATCATCCGTCGCTTGGAATTTCCCGGACATTCCGGCGCGCAGCTTGCCGCACGCCTCGACATGCCGAATGGGCCCATCCGGGCCTATGCGCTGTTCGCGCACTGCTTCACCTGCTCCAAGGACCTTCTGGCCGTAAGGCGGATCGCGGCGGAGCTGGCGCGCGCCGGCATCGCCGTACTTCGCTTCGATTTCACCGGGCTCGGATCGAGCGAGGGTGAATTCGCCTCGACCGACTTTTCCTCGAACGTGGGCGACCTAGTCGCCGCCGCGGAATTCCTTAGCGATAATTTCGAAGCCCCCGCGCTGCTGATCGGCCATTCGCTCGGCGGTGCCGCGGTCCTGGCCGCGGCCCGGGATATTCCGGAAGCACGTGCGGTCGTCACGATCGGCGCTCCGGCCGATACGGGCCACGTGCTGAAGAATTTCGGTGCGAGCCTTCCCGAGATCGAGCGCGATGGAGAGGCCGCGGTGAAGCTCGGCGGGCGAAGCTTCCGGATCGGCCGCCAGTTCGTCGACGACGTGCGCGCCACCAGGCTCGCCGAGTGTATCGCTGCCATGCGCAAGCCGCTGCTCATCCTGCATTCGCCGATCGACCGGATCGTCGGCATCGAGAACGCGACCACGATCTTCACGGCGGCCAAACACCCGAAGAGCTTCGTGTCGCTGGACAAGGCCGACCATCTGCTCTCCGACCCTGACAATGCCGCGTTCGTCGCCTCGGTGATCACCGGCTGGTCGTCGCGCTATCTCAAGGGCGACAGGCCGCAGGGAGAGGAGGCGGTCGAGCACGTCCGGGTCATGGAGACAGGCGAGGGCAGGTTCCAGAACGCCGTGCAAGCAGGGCGCCACCGCCTCTTCGCGGACGAACCGCCGGGCGTGGGCGGACTGGACACCGGGCCGTCCCCCTACGATTTTCTCTCCATCGCGCTCGGCGCCTGCACCTCA
>CATMOC010000211.1 GCA_950071955.1 uncultured Mesorhizobium sp.
AAATGCCATGACGAGTTGCGGGCGTTGGGCGACGAAATTGCCGAGCGGTTTCGCAATGAGGTTGTGGGCGATCGCGCCAACGCCAAGGAAATCACCGCCCGCATCGTCGCCGAACCCGACTACGGGTACGTCCGCTTCGTGAACCGCTCCACCACGACCGCTGGCGGCAGCATCCGCGAAGGCTACGACCGCGCCCTCGGCGACAACGTGTTCACGGTCACCGCCAGCGTCCCGGCCGGGCGGACCGAGACCGAGGACCTCTCCATCGTCAACCCGACCGACTTCTTCGCCTCGCTTTACGGCCCGGCGTCGTGGTTCTGTCAGGGCGTGGCCACGCCGCGCGGCTCGGTCTTCGAAAGCGACTGGACCAAGAACCTGGACCTGACGTTCGCGTACAACCTGTCGGAAGTCTTCGCCATTCCGGGTGACTCTGATGGTTCGTGGGACCTGATCCTGGTCGACGACGAGGAACCCCCGGCACCGACGCACCGGCCATCCCGGTCCGCACGCAACTGATCCGCTGCACCTTCCACCATCTGGAACGATTCGCCGTCCCGGGCTCTTTCTCCCGCAGAAGAAGACGAGGAGCCAGGCAATGGACACGTACGCGAAGGGCACGAAGGTTTCGTGGCGGTGGGGCGCCCACACGGCGGAAGGCAGGATCTCGCGCCAGTTCACCCATGAAGTGAAACGGACCATCAAGGGAACCGAGGTGAAGCGGCACGCCTCGCAGGATGAGCCTGCCTATCTGATCGAGCAGGAAGACGGCGCGCGCGTGCTGAAGAGCCATTCCGAACTGCGCAAGCTCTCCTGATCAATCGCGAGACGCCATCCGTCTGACCAGACGTTCCGGGTGCAGCCGGTCAGGCCGGCGTCGCCCATCCTCCATCCGCGCGGCAGCGGACGTTGACTTTTGTCAATGCTCGTGACTAATGACAAGCGGGAGGGGGCACATGGCGTATCGTCCGGCAGAACAGATCGTCCACAAGGCCGCCTGGCTCTATTACACCCACGGCCTGCGCCAGGACGAGGTGGCCCAGCGGCTCAACATCTCGCGCGCCTCGGTCGCCCTGTATCTTCGGCGCGCGCGCGAGACGGGCGTCGTCAACATCGCCACCTCGACCCATCTCTTCCGCGAAGACATGCTCGCGCGGCGTCTGGAGGAGGTGTTCGGGCTCGATACCGTCTGGCTGGTCGGGCGCGAGGGCCTGATCGCCGATCCCGCCGCCGAGATCCCGCGCCTGGCGGCCAACGTCTTCGTCGACATGGTGCGCAATGGCGACCGAGTGGGGGTCGCCTGGGGCCGGACAGTCTATGCCATCGCCGATGCCATGTCCTACGCCGACCGCGAGGGCGTCACCGTGGTCGAGATGTGCGGAAATCTCGGATCGCCCTATTCCTACCGGCCGGACCAGTGCACGATGGAGATCGCGCGGCGCTTCAACGCTCGCGGCCTGAACTTTTACGCACCCCTGGTACTGAGCACCGAAGACCTCGCAGGCGACCTGCGCCGGGAACCGGTGATCCGCGAACAGCTCGACGGAATCGGCAGCTGCGACATGGCCCTCTTCAGCGTCGGGACGCTCGACGCGGACAGTCACGTCATCAAGTGCGGCGCGCTCGAACTGTCCGAGCTCGCGCGGCTTAAGGATCTGGGAGCGGCGGGGGTCATCGCCGGGCAGATCATCGACGCGGAGGGCCGCCTGCTCGACTGCGACTACAACCGGCGCGTCATTTCCGCGGACTTCGACGCCATCCGGGCGATCCCGCGCAGGCTGATGGTCGTCCAGGAAGACGAGAAGCTCGGTCCTCTCGAAGCGGCGATCAGGGGGCGCTTCTTCACCCACCTGATCGTGACCTCCACCGTCGGCGCCCGCCTGTTGGAACGCGCGGGCCAAGACCCCGCCGGCGCGACGGCCACCGAAGCGATCGCCTGACTGTAAGGCCGCCGCACGCAATCAACATTCTTGGACCAAACGGGAAGACCATGCAGAACCTCTGGAACGACAGCGACGCCCGCAGACTCGTCGAGACCTACGCGGCCAAGGGCGTGTCGGAAGATCTGGCGCTGCGGGTCTACACGACGCGCCTCCTGGGCGGCGAACCGCGCCTTGTCCTGCACGGCGGCGGCAACACCTCGCTGAAGACGAAGGCAACCGACATCCTGGGCCAGGTGTGGGACGTGCTCTGCGTCAAGGGCAGCGGCTGGGACATGGGCGTGATCGAGCCGGCCGGCCTTCCGGCGGTGAAGCTCGATGCGCTGCTTGCGGCACGCAAGCTCGATGCGCTCGGCGACGAGGCGATGGTCGCCATGCAGCGCGCCAACCTGGTCGACCCCTACGCGCCGAATCCCTCGATCGAGACCCTGCTGCACGCCTTCCTGCCGCACAAATTCGTCGACCACACGCATTCGACGGCCATCCTGGCCCTGGTCGACCAGGAAGACAGCGAACCGATCTGCCGCGAGGTCTTCGGCAAGCGCATGGGGTTCGTACCCTACATCAAGCCCGGCTTTGATCTCGCCAAGGCGGCGGCCGACATCTACGATGCAGACCCCTCGGTGGAGGGGCTGATCCTCGACAAGCACGGCATCTTCACCTTCGCCGAGGATGCCCGCACCGCCTACGACCTGATGATCGAGTTCGTCACCATGGCGGAGGATCACGTGGCGAAGAAGGGCCGGACGCCGTTCCGGCCGGTGTCCCTGCCAGCCAGTATCGCGAGCCCGCGCGACATCGGGCCGTACCTGCGCGGCGCCATCGCGATCCCGGAAGGCGAAGGCCGGTTCGGCCGCATGGTGTCGGATTTCCGCACATCGCCGAAGATCCTCGACTACGTGAACGCCGGCAACGCGGAGGAACTGGCGACGCGCGGCGTCTCGACGCCGGACCTGTCGATCCGCATCAAGACCGGCCCGATGGTTCTGCCCGCGCCCGAGGCGGGAAAACTCGACGGCTATGGCGAGGTGGTGCGCGAGCGCGTCGCCGGCTTTGCTGCCCGCTACCGCGACTATTTCGACACCAACGATGCCCGCGACTCCGTCCCGCGCACCATGCTCGACACCATGCCGCGGCTCACCCTGGTACGCGGGCTCGGCCTCTTCGGCCACGGCCGCAGCATGAAGGAAGCCAGGATCGCTGCCGACGTGGGCGAGATGCTGGTCGAGGCGGTGACCGGCGCGGAGGCGATCGGCTCGTTCCATCCCCTGCCGCTGTCCGACCTCTTCGAACTTGAATACTGGTCGCTCGAACAGGCCAAGCTTGCCTCCAACAAGCCCAAGCCGCTGTCGGGCCAGGTCGTGCTCGTCACCGGCGGCGCCGGCGCGATTGGTGCCGCGACCGCCAAGACCTTCGCCGCGCAGGGCGCCCATGTGGTCGTGGTGGATCTCGACGCCGACCGGGCGAAGGAGACCGCACGCGCGGCCGGCAACGACGCGATCGGGGTGTGCGCCGACGTGACGGACCCCGCTGCCGTGCGCGCGGCGTTCGAACGGGCGACGGAAGTCTTCGGCGGCGTCGACATCGCGATCTCCAACGCCGGCGCTGCCTGGGAGGGCGGGATCGGCGAACTCGACGACGCGACGCTGCGCCGGAGCTTCGAGCTCAACTTCTTCGCCCACCAGCACGTGGCGCAGAACGCCGTGCGCATCTTCCGCATCCAGGGCACCGGCGGCGTGCTGCTCTTCAACACGTCCAAACAGGCGGTCAATCCCGGTCCGAATTTCGGCGCCTACGGCCTGCCCAAGGCCGCCACGCTCTTCCTGTCGCGGCAATA
The DNA here is from genome assembly GCA_950071955.1 of uncultured Mesorhizobium sp. Lineage (GTDB taxonomy): Bacteria > Pseudomonadota > Alphaproteobacteria > Rhizobiales > Rhizobiaceae > Aquibium > Aquibium pacificus. The sequence goes on from CATMOC010000211.1 coordinate 3,775, forward strand.
CGCGCTTGAATACGGCAAGTTCGGCATCCGCTCCAATGCCGTCAACGCCGACCGCGTCCGCTCCGGACTCCTGACCGACGAGATGATCGCCAGCCGCTCCAAGGCGCGCGGGCTGTCGGAGAAGGACTACATGGGCGGCAACCTGCTCGGGCTGGAAGTGCGCGCCGAGGACGTGGCGCAGGCCTTCCTGCACCATGCGCTGGCCGAACGGACGACCGGCGACGTGACGACCGTGGATGGCGGCAACATCGCGGCTGCGTTGCGGTAAGGTGCGACGCGCCGCTACGCCAGATCCGTCCGGCTGAAGTCGTCGCCCTTGTAGAGCAGCGGCACGCCGAGGGAGCGTGCGCAGGCATAGGCGAAGCAGTCGCCGAAGTTGAGCGCGGCGGGGTGGCCGACGAGTTTGCCGAAGATCGATTGCGCATCGAGTGCCAGCGAGCCCACCTGCGGCGAAACCGGAACTTCCTCGATCTGCATGCGCGCGAGGAACGCATCGAGTACCTGACGGACAGCATCGAACGTCGCGGGGGTCGGTCTCAAAGCGGGTGGGGTTTGCTTGCGAGCGAGAGCCAGGACCACTTCGAAGCGAACCAGCGGGGAGATGAAGAGGCCGGTGGTGCTCTCCTCCAGCCCGGCGAAGATTTCCTCCCAGCCCTCCTCGACGCCGAGGATGGCGACGATCGCCGAGGCGTCGACAAACATCAGATGTCGCCCCACATTTCGTCCGTGAATCGCTTCATGTTGAAATCAGGGTCGCTCGGACCAAGCGCGGCGATCTTCTCCTGAAGCTCGGTGATCCCAGCCGCGCGCGTGCGCTGCCGCTTCACCCGCTCCAGTTCGTTCTCCAGGGCGACCCGGACCGCATCCTTCTTGGTGGTCGTCTTGAGTGCCTTCTGCAACTCGACCGCAAGGCTGTCGACGGCCTCGTCCCTGATGAACAGCGCCATGAGATATCTCCAGTGAGCACAGTATATATCTCGCGCACGGAGCGGTAAACGCCCGGTCTCCTCCGAACCGAAAAGGGCGGCCCTTTCGGACCGCCCTCCCCGTTCATGCAACTATCCGGCGCCTACTCGTTCGGGTTCGGCATCCAGTCCGGCATGGCCACGTCGGCATGGGCGAACTGCGGCAGCTTGGCCGAGAGTTCCTCCATGTTCTTGATATCCTGGTCGTTCAGGTCCGCCTGGGTGATCAGTGTCGGCGGCACGATCACGCTGGCGCCCGGTTCTTCACCGGCGAGCAGCATGGCGAGGGCGCGCACCGACACCTGGCCGACGACCGCAGGGTTGGTGGCGGCGGTGGCGACCCAGGCGCTGCCGGGTTCGCGCATGGCGGAGATGTCGGCGGTCGAGATGTCGGCGGAGTAGATCTTGATCGAGCTCGACAGGCCGGCCTCGTCGACGGCAATCTTCACGCCCTTGGCGAATTCGTCGTAGGGCGCGAACATAACCTGGATGTCCGGATTTGCCGTGACCACCGAGCGTGCCTGGTTGGCTACCGAGTTGGCGATCGGATTGTCGAGCGTGCCGAACATGGCCACTTCCTCGATACCCGGATACTTCGCCTTGAACTCGCGCCAGGTCTCGTCACGGCGGTCGAGCGGCGCGATGCCGGCGACGTAGACGTAGCCCGCCTTCCACGCTTCGCCATTGTCCTTGACGGCCTGTTCGAGAGCCAGGCGGGCAAGGTCACGGTCGGACTGCTCGATCTGCGGTATGGCCGGGTTCTCGACGTTGACGTCGAAGGCGACGACCTTGATGCCGGCATCCACCGCGCGCTGCGCGGCATCCTTCATGGATTCCGTCAGCCCGTGCTGGATGATGATGCCGTCGACGCCGAGCGCGATCGCCTGGTCCACCATGTCGGACTGGAGGGCGGCGTCCTGGCGGCTGTCGAGGACGCGCAGGTTGACGCCGAGCGCCTTGGCCTGGGCCTCCACGCCCGACAGATAGGCCTGGAAGAAGTCGCCGGTCGAGAGATAGCGCACCAGCGCGATCTCGACATCGCCCGGGTTGTCGAACGGCGCCGGCTTGTCCTGCGCCGCGGCGAGCGCCGGCCACAGCAGGGTGGCTCCCATGAAGCCGGCGGCGAGCCGCCCGAGGTGTCTACGCGAAATTCTCATGCTTTCCTCCACATTTTGATTTGGCATTTCCGGACATTCCCGCCCTAGCGGCCATTGCGGCCCAGGAGCGCGAAGGTGAACACGAGCGCGATGACCAGCACCGCGCCCACCAGTCCGGCCGCCAGAAGCAATCCGCGCGACCCCGGCAAGAGCCGCGCTGCAATGGGCCCCGCAAGGAAGGCGACAAAGGCAATCGGCCCGGTCGCAGCCGTCGCGATGGCCACAAGGCCGACGGCGGCCAGTGTCACCCGCAGCCGCGTGGCATCGGCCCGCACGCCAAGGGCTTCGGCAGTGTCATCGCCAAGGCGCAGCACCTCCAAATCGCGGGCGGTAACGGCCAGCAGCCCTCCGAACACCAACAGCGCCCCGGCCACGGGCAACGCTTGAACAAGCTGCATACCGTTGAGGCTGCCGGTCAGCCAGCGCATCGCCTCGGCCCGGTCCCATGCGGGCGCTTCGAGCAAGACATAGGCTGTCACACTATCGAGCATGGCCGAGACGCCGATGCCAATCAGGATCAACCGCGCCCCCGCAGCACCGCGGCGCGAGGACAGCGCCCAGATCAGCGCCGCGACCCCAAGCCCCGCCGCCACCGCGACGAGCGACACCAACCACCCATCGAGGGCCAGAATAACGATGGCAAAGACCGCCGCCGCCCCCGCACTGGCGCTGATGCCGATGATGTCGGGGCTGGCCAGCGGATTGCGCATCAAGGCCTGGATCAA
>CATMOC010000212.1 GCA_950071955.1 uncultured Mesorhizobium sp.
TGTTCAGCCATCATGGCATGATCGTCAGGAGATGCCGCCCGCGTCGCGCAGCGCGGGTTCGAGGTCGCCGTAGCCGGTCCGGCGCTTCTCGTAGCGGAGCCCGAGCATCGCGGCCGCGCTCCTGGCGACATCCTCAAGGCCGTCGTCATCGGTCTGGGCGAGGTAGACAAGCTTTTCGTAGTGCCCGAAGTAATCCTTCGCCAGTTCGGGATGACGGTCGAGGCCGAGCGGCTTCATGAAGAAGGCGTCGAACTGGCGGCAGAGGAAATCGGTCATGTAGAAGGTAGTCATGTCGCCTTCGCCGATCGCCTCGAAGGCGGAGAGCCCCTGATAGAAGGCGAAGCAGTGCGGTCCGGCGATGCGGGCAACGCCGTGCTTCTCGCAGACACGGTCGAGCATGCCGCCCGTGCCGCAATCGGCGTAGCCCACGAAGATATTCTCCCAGCCCTCGGCGCGCGCCTTGCCGAGCGCGGCGTCCATCGCAGGAGGAATGCGGTCGGGGTAATAGTGGAGTTCGGCCGGCAGGCAGGTGAGTTCCAGGTGCTTGAGTCCAAGCCTGGATTTCACCGCCAGCACCTCGCGCGCGATCATACCGCAGGCAATCACCAGCACGCGCCCGGGTCCGCGCTCTTCGGCGCGCGGCATCGACTGCGTGGAACCAATCGGGTTCATCGCCGTTTCGCGGGATAGGACTTCGACAGCACGAAAGAGAACCGTCTCATGACAACCTCTCGCTACGCAGCCGTCTGCGCTCTCATCTGCGTGATGGCGCTTTCCGCCTGTGCCAACACGGTGCGGGGCATCGGCCGCGACGTCAATGCTACCGCCGACGCGGTCGAAGACTCGATCGACTGATCACCGAGCCTACACCTCCCCCGCCTTGCGGCGGGGGAAGGCGCCCCAAGCCATCGCGGGCATCGGCTTGCCCGGAGCCTCTGAGGGTCGCTCAAGCAACCCTGACGTTATGCCTGCGCTTCATGAAATCCTTGGCAGTCTCGACGGCGACAGCGGCGTCGCGGCAATAGGCGTCGGCACCGACGGCCTTGCCGAACTCCTCGTTGAGCGGGGCGCCGCCGACCAGAACGACGTAGTCGTCGCGGATGCCCTTCTCCTTCATGGTGTCGATAACGACCTTCATGTAGGGCATGGTCGTGGTGAGAAGCGCCGACATGCCGAGGATGTCGGGCTGGTGCTCCTCGATCGCCGCGAGATACTTTTCCACCGGATTGTTGATGCCGAGATCGATGACGTCGAAGCCGGCGCCCTCCATCATCATGCCGACGAGGTTCTTGCCGATGTCGTGGATGTCGCCCTTGACGGTGCCGATCACCATCTTGCCCTGCTTGGGCGCGCCGGTGGCGGCGAGCAGGGGGCGCAGGATGAACATGCCCGCCTTCATGGCATTGGCGGAGAGCAGCACCTCGGGAACGAACAGGATGCCGTCGCGAAAATCCTCGCCGACGATGCGCATGCCCTCCACCAGAGCCTCTGTCAGCACCTTGTAGGGCGCCCAGCCGCGCTCAAGCAGCAGGTTCGTGCCTTCCTCGATCTCCTCCTTCAGCCCGTCGTACAGATCGTCATGCATCTGCTGGACGAGTTCGTCGTCGGAGAGTTCGGAGAGGATGATTTCGTCGTCGGACATCGGGCTGCTCCAGAGGAAGCGTTCGACAAGGAGGGATTGTCCCCTACCTAACGGCCAATGTGTATTCGGCAAGGGCAGGCGCGGCATAGCCGGTTTGCGACGTCCTAAGCGACGAAAGCGACCGGAAAACAACGCGTTTCCGTGTCGATTTTGCGACAAGTCTTGGCGTTTGCGGGACGGTTCGGACAAGGTCGATGGCTACGATCCGGCACGGTGGCCGACATGGGCGCGTGACCCGTTTTCAGGATAGGTTCAATGGACGACAATCTGGCAGCCGAACAACAGGCCGGCGCGGGCCGGCGTGCGCGCGGCGACCGCGGCGGCGCATCGGCCCGCCGTGCCGCCCGCTCGGGAGGCGGTCCCGGCATCCAGCAGTCCTATATCGACCGCAAGATCAAGGTCTACGAGGTGCTGGACGAGGAGGGGCTCGCCCTGATCGAGGGGAACGCCGACCTGATCCTCGAGGAGATCGGTATCGAGTTCCGCGACGACGCCGAAGCGCTCGCGATGTGGCGCGAGGCCGGGGCCGACGTCAGGGGAGAGCGGGTGCACTTTCCGAAGGGGCTGTGCCGCTCGCTGCTGAAGAGCGCGCCGCCGGTCTTCACCCAGCACGCCCGCAATCCCGCAAGGTCCGTGCAGATCGGCGGCAACGCCACCGTGTTCGCCCCCGTCTACGGACCGCCCTTCGTGCGCGACCTCGACGGCCACCGCCGCTATGCCACCATCGAGGATTTCCGCAACTTCGTGAAGCTCGCCTACATGGCGCCGTCGATCCATCATTCGGGCGGCACGGTGTGCGAGCCGGTCGACGTGCCGGTCAACAAGCGTCACCTCGACATGGTGCACGCGCACATGACCCTGTCGGACAAGCCCTTCATGGGATCAGTCACCGCGCCGGAGCGGGCGCAGGACACGGTGGACATGGCGAAGATCCTGTTCGGCGAGAAGTTCGTCGAGGAGAACACTGTCGTCATCAACCTGATCAATGCCAATTCGCCGATGGTCTTCGACGAGACCATGCTCGGAGCTGCCAAGGTCTACGCCCGCAACAACCAGGCCACGATCATCACGCCGTTCATCCTGGCCGGCGCCATGAGCCCGGTGACGGTGGCCGGCACGCTGACGCAGGTACTGGCCGAGGTGCTGGCGGGCGCCGCCTTCACCCAGCTCGTGCGTCCCGGGGCGCCGGTGCTCTTCGGCACCTTCGCCTCCTCGATCTCCATGCAGTCCGGCGCGCCGACCTTCGGGACGCCGGAACCGACGCTGGTCTCCTACGGCGCGGGCCAGCTCGCCCGCCGGCTCGGCCTGCCGTTCCGCACGGGCGGCTCGCTCTGCGCCTCCAAGATTCCCGATGCACAGGCCGCCTACGAGAGCGCCAACACGCTGAACTCGACGATGCTGGCCGGCACCAACTTCGTGCTCCACTCCGCCGGCTGGCTCGAGGGGGGGCTCGCCTCCTGCTACGAGAAGTTCATGATGGACATCGACCAGCTCGGCATGCAACAAAAACTCGCCCAGGGCGTCGACCTGTCCGAGAACGGCCAGGCGCTGGACGCCATCCGGGAGGTGGGACCGGGTAGCCACTATCTCGGCTGCTCGCACACCCAGGCGAATTTCCAGTCGGCCTTCTATCGCTCTTCCATCGCCGACAACAATTCCTACGAGCAGTGGCAGGCGGAAGGCGAGAAGCGCGCCGAGAACCGCGCCAACGAACTCGCGCGCCGCTGGCTGGAGAGCTACGAGGCGCCGGCGCTCGACGAGGGGATCGCCGATGGGCTGAAGGACTTCATCGCCAGGAAGAAGGAGTCCATGCCCGACGCCTTCACTTGAAAGGAGCCCGAGACAGGCCGGGCTAAAGTGGCCGACATCATCCACAAGGAAGTCTGGAGAAGCGCCTTCTCCGGAGAGCCGAAACGGCGCTGACGCCAAAGCCGTCCCGCGCCCGCGGATGCTCCGCCAGCCGCAACTTTACATATCTTTACGTTTGGCAGCGGACTGCCCTTGTCCTGGATCAAGGACCGGCGTCCATTCAATGCAACATTCGGGCATCGCCATCTTCTGTTGGAGAAGCCCCATGTCCGTCGCCCGTCCCGCAGGGTATACGACCGCCCAGATCATCCTCCATTGGGTCATAGCGGCCCTCTTCGTTTTCCAACTCGTCTTCGGGGAGGACATCGTCTCGGCCTACCGCGCCTATCGCCAGGGCGCGACGCCCACGGACGCGGCCATTTTCGACGCGAACATCCATGTCTATATCGGGCTGACCGTGCTGGTCCTCGCGGCGATCCGGCTCATTCTGCGTTTCCGCTACGGCGCGCCACCCGCGCCCGCCGGCGAAAGCAATGTCCAGAAGGCGATCGCGCATACAGCGCATGCTGTACTCTACCTTGCGATCTTCGGCATGCCGATCAGCGGAGCGATCGCGTGGTTCGGCGGAATTCCCGAAGCGGGCGAGGTTCACGAGCTTGCCAAGCCGATCCTTATCGCGGTGGTCGCCATCCATGCCGCTGGAGCGCTGTGGCAGCATTTCGTCGCGAAGACCGATGTGCTGACGCGCATGGTGAAGCCGAGGAGCGACGCCCGCGCCTGAAATCGGCTTCGGCCAACGGAGCGCCCTTGAACCTTCGGGCGGCGGAATGCGAAAAGGCGGTGCAACCGGAAGGAGCCCGCCTTGACCAAGCGCATGATCAAGATCCAAACCGCCGACGGCACATGCCGGGCCGGCCTGTTCACGCCGAACGGTGAGGCGAAAGCCGCCGTCATCCTCTACATGGACATTTTCGGGCTTCGCCCGGCGCTGGACGAGATGGCGGGACGGCTGGTCGCGGCGGGATATGCCGTGCTCGTGCCCGACCTGTTCTACCGGTTCGCGGACAAGCCCGAATTCGACACCAAAGCGTTTGCCGACGACGACAAGAAGGCGCAGCTCTTCGGCATGATGCGCGAGACGACGCAGGCCAAAACCATTGCCGATACCGGCGCCTTCCTCGACGCGCTGTCGGCGGAGGGATTTTCCGGCCCGGCAGGCGTCACGGGCTACTGCATGGGCGGGGCGCGCGCGCTGAACGCCGCCGGGGCCTATCCCGATCGCATCGCCGCCGCGGCCAGCTTCCATGGCGGCAACCTCGCGACGGACGCCGAGGACAGCCCGCACCGGCGCGCTACCGACATGAAGGGCCGTATCTATGTCGGTGCGGCCGGCGTCGACGGCTCCTTTCCGCCCGAGCAGGCGGGGCTTCTGGAGCGGACGCTGCGCGAGGCGGAGGTCGACCACGTCATCGAGAACTATGTCGGCATGAAGCATGGCTGGTGCGTGCCCGACCATTCCGTGTTCGACGCGGCCGGCGCGGAGCGTCACTGGAAGCGGCTGATCATGCTGCTCGACGAGACGCTGGCGGCCTGACCGGCGCGAAGCGGGGGGCCGTAAGGGGATGGCCGCGATCGATCCCGCCGCTCTGGCCGCAGCGCTCGACGTTCACGGGCTGATCGCGCGCGGTTGCGTCGACCTCGATCCCGCGGAAGCCCCCGTCGGGATCGATGGCCGTCCGGCGGCATGCGTGCTGCTCGTCGGGCATGCCGGCGGAGCGGTCTGGCCGCATTTCTCGCGCTGGCGAGGGGTACGGCCTTCGTCGCTCGCAAATCCACTCGATGCGTGGTCGCGCGAGGTTCTAGATGGTGTGGCGGGGCAGTTCGGGGCGAAAGCCGTCTTTCCGTCCGACCGGCCCTACCTGCCGTTCCAGCAATGGGCGATGCGGGCGGAAGGGCTCAAGCCCTCGCCTCTCGGCATCCTCATGCATCCCGAGTACGGGCTCTGGCACGCCTACCGGGGTGCACTGCTGTTTGGCGAGCCACTCGCGGCGGTCTTCGCCATCCACGATGATGGGGCGAGGGCGCCTGTTCACCTCTGCGACGCCTGCGCGGCAAAGCCGTGCCTCAAAGCCTGTCCGGTCGCCGCCCATTCGATCGAGAGTTTCGACTGCGCCGGATGCGTCGATCATGTCCGGTCGCCGGGCGGTGGTGACTGCCGGTCGTTCGGGTGCCTCGACCGGAACGCCTGTCCCTTCGGCGCGCAGCACCGCTATTCAGCCGAACAGCAGGCGTTCCACATGGCGGCTTTCGCCGGGTTGTGAAGCGCTAATCCGGCAGTCCCGCCTTGGCGAGGCCTTCGAGCACTCGCTCCCAGTCGGCGGGGTCCTTGTAGGGAAGCACGCGGCCGCGGTGTTCGAGCGAATAGCTGGGATTGACGCGGAACACGTCCCTCCAGACAGCCCGCGCCTCGTCGAACAGGCCGAGGTGGCCGCAGGCGGAGGCGAGCATGACCCGCGAGATGTCGGTTTCGGGACAGAGGGCAATGCGTTCGCGCAGGATCTTGGCAGCCATCTCGTAATCCCCGCGCATGAAATGCGCGTGGCCGAGGAAATGCAGCCACATGTCCGGATAGCGCGGGTTCAACACCATCGCCTTCTCGAGATTGGCGATCGCCTCGTCCGGCTGGTGCAGGTAGACGAGCATGTTGCCGCGCGTGACCAGCGTTTCCGCGTCGCCGGGGCTCAGTTCCGCCGCCTTGTCGAGGACGGCGGCCGCCTTGTCCATGTCGCGCTCCCACAGCAAGGTGACGGCGAGCGCCCGATGCGCCAGCGCGTCGTCGGGGCCGAGTTCGACCGCCTTGCGGGCCGTGGCGAGGGCGAATTCCAATGTCTCTTTCGGGTGTTCCGTCCAGTTGTTGACGTAGGCCAGGATGTTGGCGAAGGCGAGGCCGGAGCGTGCGAACGTCAGGCCGGGATCGAGCTTGACGGCCTGCTCGAACAGCTTCGAGGCTTCCATGAGCCGTTCGCGGTTCACCTTGCCCAAAAGGTCGCGGCCGCGCAGCGTCAGGGAACCTCGGACACCCTTGACGTTGGCGTCGAAGCGCACGGTGACGGTCCGATCCGATGGGGTGGCCGTCGACGCCGCCGCTATTTTCGGCGTGCCGCCGT
>CATMOC010000213.1 GCA_950071955.1 uncultured Mesorhizobium sp.
CGGTCGAGACGGCTCATCCTCGAAGACGAGATCGGGAATGTCGAACTCGTGGGCGACATCCACCTGCGTGACCGGAACCTCCACCGTATCGATGTCGGGTTCGCCGAAATCGCCCCATATGGGCTGACGCGCGGCATGGCCAAGGGCGGCGGGTTCGGTCGGTCCCGGTTGCGGTGCCGGATTTGCACGAAGCGCGATCTGCTCGGCTTCGGCCGCCAGCTCCGTTTCCAGCATGTGGCCGAGGTCGAAATCGTCATCCTGGAACGTATCGTCGCCGACGGCGACTTCCTGCTCGTCCGCCTCGACCCGCTGTTCCGGCTCCATGCTTTCGAATGGTTCCACGGCCGGTGCCGCGGGGGCCGTCTCCACGGGCGCCGCAACCGGCATCCGGGGAGCGGCGACGCGACCGATGCTGAACCGGCTGGGCGCAACGGGAGAATGCCGGACCGATGCCTCCGCTTCCGCGGCCGGTTGCTCCGGCGCAGGGATAATGTTCGCCTCGAGTTCGGGGGCTTCCGCCTCGGGCATGGGGGCCGCCGCGACGTAGCGCGGCCCCTCCCGGGACGTGGCCCAGGTACGGCGAACGTCGGGAGCCGATGCCGCCGGCGGCTCGGACTTCACGACGTCGACGGGAGTTTGCTGGTCCGCGGCGGGCGCCGGACGACCCATCGCCATCAGGTCGGCGAACGGATCGGCGGAGGGATCGAAAGCGGGCCGTGGCGAGGCTGCCACCGGAGCGGGGGCGAGGTCCGGCTCGGGTTCGGACCGCGGTGCGGGTGCCATGGCCACGGCTTCGGCTTCGAGTTCGGCTTCGGATTCTTCCGGACGCACGACGTCGTGCGCGACAAATGTTTCAGCTTCGACCGGAACCTCGTCGACATACGAAACCGGGGCGTCTTGCGGTTCGACAGTCAGATCCTCGTCGGCCAAGGCAAGGTCGTCGATTTCGTCGAGTGTGGAGAGATCGTCGCCAGCGACCGCCTTTTCAGGCTCCGGCCGCGGGTCCTCATGTTGGGCCCGACGGCGGGCGAACCAGTCCTTCGAGAAGGCTTCCAGGCGGTCGAGCGGATCGTCCCGGTCCTGCGGCTCCACGACATCCGCCGGCACGGCCTCCGGCTGCCCGGACGTGACCTCCCCCGCCGCGTCCATGGAAAGAAGAGCCTCCAGCTCGTCCTCGAGCGACTGGTCGCCGGAGGAAGACCCGGTTTCGTGGCTGTTCGCCGGATGATCGACGACACGTAACGCCGGCCTGGCCGGCTGCGAGGTCATGATGGCCTCTCCGCGCGGCCGGACCTCGACGCTCGAATGTTCCGCCCTGGTCACCGCCGGATGATGGGGAGTGACCTCGGCGACGACGTGATCTTCGTCGATGAACATGTCCTCGTCGGGCCGAGTCGCCGGCGCATCCTTCATCGCGGCAGGTTCGGCATCGCCGAAGTCGCCGAGAAGTTCGCGTTCCAGATCGATGCCAAAATCATCCATGGCGCCGTCCTCCGACGACTGGGAGGAAAGCCCCATGATCCGGGTCAGTTCCGCGAGAGGATCGCTCTCCCGGAAGTCGACCAGGGGTTTGGCTTTGAGTTGCTTCAGGTCTGCCATGCCTTTTCCCGCACTCACACTCTATCGGAACGCCGAGGCGTTGCGAACTTTTTCGCCGGTACCAGCGTAATGTGGGCAAATGGTGTCAGGCAGTTCCGGCCTTCAGCGCATCTCCTCGGGCGCATCCGTGCCCAACAAAGTCAGGCCCGACCTAAGAACATCCAGAACCGCCTGCACCAGCCCAAGTCTGGCTCTGGTCAATACTGGATCGTTAACCTTAAGAAAGCGTAAGTCCGAATTGTCGGTGCCGCGATTCCACAAGGCATGGAAGGCGCTGGCCACGTCGTAGAGGTAAAATGCGATCCGGTGCGGCTCGTGGGCGAGCGCGGCACCCTCGATCAGGCGGGGGTATTCGGCAAGCTTCTTGACCATCGCGATCTCTGCTTCATCGGAGAGATTCGACGCCGCCGCACCAAGTGTCTCGCGGTCGAACGTCTCGCCGCCCAGCTGTTCGGCCGCCTGGCGGAAGACCGAGTGGCAGCGGGCCGTCGCGTACTGGACGTAGAAGACCGGATTGTCCTTCGACTGCTCCGTGACTTTAGCGAAATCGAAGTCGAGGGGCGCGTCGTTCTTGCGGTAGAGCATCATGAATCGGATCGGGTCCCGCCCGACCTCGTCGACCACATCGCGCAGTGTCACGAACTCGCCCGACCGCTTCGACATGCGCACCGGCTCGCCGTTGCGGTAGAGCTTCACGAGCTGGCAGAGCAGGACCGCGACCTTGAGATCGCCGCCCGAGAGAGCCTTCGCAAGCGCCTCGAGACGCTTCACATAGCCGCCGTGGTCGGCGCCCAGGACGAAGATCAGCTCCTCGAAGCCTCGTTCGTACTTGTCCTTCATGTATGCCACGTCGGCGGCGAAATAGGTGAAGGTGCCGTCCGACTTGACGAGCGGCCGGTCGATGTCGTCGCCGACCTCGGTGGAACGGAAGAGCGTCTGCTCGCGGTCTTCCCAGTCTTCCGGCTTCTGGCCCTTGGGTGGGGGAAGCTTGCCCTTGTAGACATGGCCGCTGAGCGTGAGGTCGGTGATCGCGGAGCGGATCTTGCCGCCATTGCCCGCGTGGAGGCTGCGCTCGGAGAAGAAGACGTCGTGCCGGACGTTGAGCGCGGCGAGGTCGGCGCGGATCATCTCCATCATGGCATCGATGGTGGCGTCCCGGATGATGGCCAGGGCCTTCTCCTCGGACATTCCGAGCAGCCCGGAGCCGTACTCGTCCAGCAGGGCTTTGGCGACCGGCTTGAGATACTCGCCCGGATAGAGGCCAGCCGGGATCTCGCCGATGTTCTCGCCGAGGGCTTCGCGATAGCGCAGCATCACCGACCGGCCGAGCACGTCGATCTGCGAGCCGGCGTCGTTGATGTAGTATTCCTTGGTCACCTCGTAGCCCGCGAAGGCCAGTAGGTTGGCGAGCGTGTCGCCCACCACGGCGCCGCGGCAATGGCCGACATGCATTGGACCGGTGGGGTTGGCCGAGACGTATTCCACGTTGACCTTGCGCCCCTGCCCGATGGTCGAGCGTCCGTAGGCGTGGCCCGCGGACAGGATCTCCCGGAGCCGCGCCTGCCAGAAAGCGTCGTCCAGCGACAGGTTTATGAAGCCCGGACCAGCGATCTCGACGCGCGCGACCTCGGGTTCCTGCTGCAGCCGTTCAGCGATCTTCTGCGCCAGCGCGCGCGGGTTCTCCCCCACCGCCTTGGACAGGACCATGGCCGCGTTGGTGGCGAGATCGCCGTGCGCGGCGTCGCGCGGCGGCTCGACGGTGATGCGCGAGAGATTGAGGTCGGAGCCGTCGACGGTCTTAAGGCCGATCGACAGGATGGCTGCGCTGATCCGATCGTGGAAATCGGCGAAAATGTTCATTGTTCGCCTTCTGGCTTGGAAGAGTTTGGGGCTGCCCCCGGGACGCCGCGCGCTCCGCCTATCCGATATCGGGCGAGCGGTCAAACAGGCGCCGGTGTTCCTTCAGCGCGTAGCTGTCCGTCATGCCGGCGAGGAAATCGGCGACGTGCCGCGCCCTTACTTCCGGCCCGGCGCGTTCGAGCACGCCGCGCCAGCCCTCGGGCATCAATTTCGGGTCGGCGAAATAGGCATCGAACAATTGCTCGACCACCTTCTCCGCCCCGGCGCGGACCGCCATGACCTCGGGATGGCGATAGAGATTGGCGTAGAGGAAGGCCTTGAGGTCTCTCTCCTTCTCGCGCATTGCCACCGAGAAGCCCACCATGGCCCGGCCCGCCGCCCGGACAGCTTCGGGGGAGCCGGGCCGTTCCTCGGCGATGCGGCACTGCGCCTCGGTGATGACGTCCTCGACCATCGCGGTGATCTGGCGCCGCATCAGTTCGTGGCCCGTCCGCACCGGGTCCAGATCCGGATAGCGGTCGCGGACGGAGGCGAGGATCGAGCCGGCCAGCGGCGCGTCCTCCAGCATCGGCAGGGTCAGCAGGCCCGAGCGCAGACCGTCGTCGATGTCGTGCGCGTCGTAGGCGATATCGTCGGCGATCGCCGCCGACTGCGCCTCGAGCGAGGCATAGCTCGCGAGTTCGAGCGGAAACAGCGCGTCGAAGTCCCGGATCGACTTGCGTAGGGGGCAGTCCAGTCCCTCCCCGTCCGCATCGGTCAGCGGCCCGTTGTGCTTCACGAGGCCTTCGAGCGTCTCCCACACCAGATTGAGACCGTCGAACTCGGCGTAGCGTCGTTCCAGCTTGGTGACGACCCGCAGCGACTGTTCGTTGTGATCGAAACCGCCCCACGCCGCCATCTTGCGGTCCAGCGCATCCTCGCCCGTGTGGCCGAACGGGGTGTGGCCGAAATCGTGGACGAGGGCCACGGCCTCGGCCAGATCCTCGTCGAGGCGAAGCGCCCTGGCCAGAGCGCGTGCGATCTGCGCCACCTCGATCGAATGCGTCAGCCGGGTGCGGTAGTGATCCGCCTCATGCGCTATGAAGACCTGCGTCTTGTGCTTGAGGCGCCGGAAGGCGGTGGAATGGATGATCCGGTCGCGGTCGCGCTGGAATGGCGTGCGCGTGGCGCTTTCCGGCTCAGGATAGAAGCGGCCGCGGGTCCTTGCCGGATCGCAGGCATAGGGAGCGCGCGGCCTGTAGCCGAAACCGATGTCCCCGAGTTCCCCTTGCGATCCCATGCTCCCACCGGTTGACTTGGCCCTAGCCGCTTCATACCTATCGGTGAATTGCAATTGCAAGGTGACGCTATGGGCACGGACGCCAAGACGACGATGAAAGGCGTGGAACTGACCGAGGCGGCGGCAAAGCGCATTGCCGCGATCGTCGCCGGCGAACCGGGCAAGACCGCGCTGCGCGTATCCGTCGAAGGCGGCGGCTGTTCCGGCTTTTCCTACAAGTTCGACCTCGTCGGCGACCGCAATGCGGACGACAACGCGATCGAGCGCGACGGCGCCACCGTGCTCGTCGACGATATCTCCCTCGTCTACATGGGCGGCTCGGTGATCGACTTCGTCGATGACCTCATCGGCCAGTCCTTCCAGATCAGGAACCCCAACGCGGTCGCTTCCTGCGGTTGCGGGACGAGTTTCTCCGTCTGAGCGGCGCCGGAACCGGCTTCTCTATCCCAGCCAAATCGAGGACCGTTGCGCGCGCACCGTCCGCTCGGCCGGAAGCTCCTGCGACCGTCTGAACAGGCGGCGGCGGGAATCGCGGCATGCGGGTGCGGGCCGTTCTTACCACCGTGCACCCGGTTTTTGCCGCAAGTCACTGAAATCCGTTTCATATTGGCACAAGGTTGAGCACAATCGATCGATTTTGCCGCTGGATTCGTGCGCCGGAATTCCGTATGGTTAACGTCAGGTAAACCTTGAAAGGGCGGGCAGTCCCGGCGAGATCGCTACTGTTTGGGGTGTGGGAAATTGGCGATCGGCATTGCGACCAGAGACCCATCGAGATGGCGTAGCCTGCTGCGCTGCATGACGGTAGCGGCGCCGTTCCTTTCGCTGATTGCCCCCCAGCACGCGACTGCGCAAGGTACGGCGGAAGCCATAAAATCGGTCGCGGCGAGCGACGAGTACATCCGGGTGCGGCTGGAACCCGGCGTCGGCATCCGTTCCCTGGCCGAAAAATATCTCGACAATCCCGACCTATGGCCGATCATCCTGCGCGCCAACGGGTTCGATGACATCACCGAACTGTCGGAGGGACAGGAACTGCTCCTGCCCGGCAACCAGGTGCGTCTGGCGGCCACCGCGCTCGATGCGTCGCTGGGCGAGATCCAGCGGGCCAACGAGGCCGGAGCGCAGCTCTTCGCGCCGATCCTGATCCGCAATGCGATCAGGTTCCGCGACGAGGCCGTGGTCGAGAACCTCAATGGCGTCTATGCCGAGAGCATCCAGCTGTCTTCGAAGTCGATCGGCCAGGCCGAATCGGCGCGCACCCACAGCGAGAAGCAACGCGACGTGGAAGCCGAGGCGCGGCTCAGCGACCGGCAAGGCTGGGTCGAGGGCCAGAAAACCATCGAGAACGGCTGGACCGAACGGGACCTCAACGCCATCCTGAACGAGCAAGAGAAGCTGCGCACGCTGTCGCGCTCGACCGCGCAGGTCGTGTTCCGGGATGCGAGCCGGCTGCGCCTCAACGCCAACTCACAGGCTGTCATCCAGCGAATGCGAGTCGATCCGCTCAAGCGCCGCGAGGAGGCCAAGATCAGCCTGGTCGAAGGCGATTTCTACGCCTTGCTCGCGACCGAGAGCGACCGCAACCAGCTCGAGGTGAGCCTGCCCAACGTCGACGCCAAAATCGATTCGGGCAGCTTCTGGGTCAGCCAGGATGCGGAGGGAGCGAAGTTTTCCAACTACGACGTCAAGCCGGTGTCGATCCAGGCCGGCGACAAGACGCTTGTGCTCGGCCGCAACGAAGGCGCCGTGGTGAGCAACGGCGCCGCACCGGAGGAGAAGGTCGACGTCTTCGGCCGCATCACGCTCAAGGCGCCCGAGGACGGCGGCCTGCCGCTGCATATGCTCGGCACTGTACGCTTCGAT
>CATMOC010000214.1 GCA_950071955.1 uncultured Mesorhizobium sp.
GTGTCCGAGCACGTGTCGATGATGCACAACGGGCGGATCTTCAAGGAAGGCACGCCGGACGAGATCGAGAACGATCCGCAGGTGCAGGAAATCTACCTGGGGGGGCGGCATGGCTGACCGTTCGCCCCGCACGTCCAGAGCCGTGCTGCGCATCGACGACCTGCAAGTCTACTACGGCGAAAGCCATGCCCTCCAGGGCGTGTCGCTGACGCTCGAGCGCGGCGTCCTGTCCGTCGTCGGGCGCAACGGCATGGGCAAGACGACGCTGTGCAACACCATCACCGGGCTGAAGCGCGCGCGCTCGGGCTCGATCCGGCTCGACGGGCGCGAGATTTCGGCGCTCGAGCCGCACGAAGTCCACCGCCTGGGTGTCGGCTACGTCCCGCAGGGCCGCCGGGTCTGGCCGAGCCTGACCGTCGACGAACACCTGCGGCTCGCCGCGGGCGGTCAGCGCGACGCCTCCTGGACGGTCGAGCGGGTGTACCAGACCTTCCCCCGGCTGGCCGAGCGCAAGACCAACGGCGGATCGCAGCTTTCGGGCGGCGAGCAGCAGATGCTGGCGATCTCGCGGGCGCTCCTGTCCAATCCCAGGCTCCTGGTCATGGACGAGCCGACCGAGGGGCTGGCTCCGGTCATCGTCGAGCAGGTGGAGCGGATGCTGCTCACGCTCGGCGAGGAAGGCGAGATGGCGATCCTCGTCATCGAGCAGAACATCGGTGTGGCGACCTCCGTCTCCGACAAGGTCGCCATCATGGTGAACGGCCGGGTCAACCGCGTCATCGACGCGGCCGCGCTCGCCGCCGACCGCGACCTGCAGCAGCGCCTGCTCGGGGTCGGCCGGCACGGCGAGGAAGAGGAGGCCACGCCGGTCGCCATCGCACAGGCGCGCAGCGACCTGGCGGAAGTCTACCGCGTGGAACGCAGCGGCGGCTCGTCCCAGTCCCCCTCGGCCGCGCGGCCGGATGCGGGTGGCGTCTATCGTCCGGTGACCGAACTGCCCAACCGCTGGAACGTGTCGGTGAGTTCCATGCGCCAGGCGGCGGTGGACCGCGCGGCGCCCGAGGACGATCTGTCCGCGGTGTTTTCGATGCCGTTCGCGGAACGCGTGGGCAAGACGGTCATCGTCGCCGGCACCTTCGACACCAAGGGCAAGGAATTGCGCTTCCTTGCAGACAGGATGAAGGCCCTGCGCATTCCGGTCCGTACCGTCGACCTGTCGACCTCCGGAAAGCCGGCGAGCGTCGAGGTGCCGGCCATGCAGGTCGCGGCGATGCATCCGGCGGGCACGTCGGCGGTGTTTTCGGGGGATCGCGGCCAGTCGGTCTCGGCGATGGCGGAAGCCTTCGCGCGCTGGGTGGCGCGCGAACCGGGCATCGGCGGCATCGTCTCGGCCGGCGGTTCGGGCGGCACGACGCTGGCCACCGCCGGAATGCGCGTGCTGCCGGTCGGCATCCCGAAGCTCATGGTCTCGACGGTCGCCGCCGGCGACGTCGCCAAATATGTCGGCGGCGCCGACATCATGATGTTCCACTCCGTCGCCGACGTGCAGGGGCTGAATTCCATCACCGAGGCGGTGCTGTCCAACGCGGCGCACGCCATGGCCGGCATGGTGGCGCGCCTGCCGAGTGCCGAGCAGTGGGAGGCGAGGCGACGCGCGGCGCGGCCGGCCATCGGCATCACCATGTTCGGCGTCACCACCCCCCTGGTCCAGGCGGTGACGAAGCGGCTCGAAGGCACCTATGACTGCCTCGTCTTCCACGCCCCCGGTATCGGCGGACGAGCGATGGAGAATCTCGGCGATTCCCGTCTTCTCTCCGCCTTCCTCGACCTCACGACGACCGAGGTGGCCGACATGCTGGTCGGCGGTGTCTTCCCGGCGACCGCCGACCGCTTCGGCGCCGCGATCCGCACGGGCCTTCCCTATGTCGGGTCGGTCGGGGCGCTCGACATGGTCAATTTCGGGCCCCGGGAAACGGTGCCGGAGAAGTTCCGCGCCCGGAACTTCGTCATCCACAATCCCAACGTGACCCTGATGCGCACGACCCGCGACGAGAACAGGGCGATCGGCGAGTGGATCGGCGAGCGGCTGAACGCGATGAAGGGTCCGGTGCGCTTTCTCCTCCCCGAGGGCGGCGTGTCGATGCTCGACGCACCCGGGAAGCCGTTCCACGATCCCGAAGCCGACAACGCGCTCTTCGAGGCGCTGGAACGGACCGTGCGGCAGACGTCGCAGTGCCGCATCGAGCGCGTGAGAGGCAACATCAACGACGACGTCTTCGTGGACGCCGTGGTCGCGTCCTTCCAGTCCATCAACCCCAAGCTGCAAAAGAGCGCCTGAGTGGCCCGACCCGACCGAACAAAGCTCATCGAGCGCTTCCAGGACATGAAGCGTCGGCGCGTGCCGATCGTCGGCGGCGGCGCAGGCACCGGCCTGTCCGCCAAGTGCGAGGAGGCCGGCGGCATCGACCTGATCGTGATCTACAATTCAGGCCGATACCGCATGGCCGGGCGCGGATCGCTGTCGGGCCTGCTCGCCTACGGCAATGCCAACGAGATCGTCATGGACATGGCGAGGGAAATCCTGCCCATGGCGAAGAAGACGCCAGTACTCGCCGGCATCAACGGGACCGACCCTTTCTGCGTGTTCGATCATCTTCTGGAGCAGGTGAAGGCGATCGGGTTTGCCGGCATCCAGAATTTTCCGACGGTCGGGCTGATCGACGGAACGTTCCGGGCCAATCTGGAGGAGACCGGGATGTCCTACGGGCTGGAAGTCGATCTGATACGCCTGGCCCACGAGAAGGACCTGCTCACCACACCCTATGTCTTCAACGCCGACGAGGCCGCCGAGATGGCGCGCGCGGGCGCCGACATCCTGGTCTGCCACATGGGCCTCACCACAGGTGGCTCTATCGGCGCGGAAACGGCGCTGAAGCTTGCGGACGTGCCCGCCCTCGTGAACGATTGGTCCGAGGCGGCGCTGAAAGTGAATCCGGACGTTCTGGTGCTCGTCCACGGCGGTCCCGTGGCCGAGCCGGAGGATGCGGAATACGTGCTCAGGAACACCGGCAACTGCCACGGCTTCTACGGCGCCTCCTCGATGGAGCGCCTGCCGACGGAACGTGCGCTGACGGAACAGACGAAAAGGTTCAAGTCGGTCACTTTCGGCTGACGTGAACGGCATTGGGAGGAACTATCATGGCTGCGCAGACCTTCGGCGCCTTCCTGTTGTGGCTGATCATCCTAGCGATCGTCGTGGTGATCGCCGTCTATATCCTGCGCTGGCTCTACCGGCGCTCCACCAAGGAGACGGCCTTCGTCCGCACCGGCTTCCTCGGCGAGAAGGTGGTGGTGAACGGCGGCGCCTTCGTGGTGCCGGTGCTGCACGAGATCACCCCCGTCAACATGAACGTCATGCGCATCGAGGTGCGGCGGGAGGATGGCATGGGCCTGATCACCCGCAACCGCATGCGCGTCGACCTCGTCGCCGAATTCTTCGTGCGCGTGGGGGCGAGCAAGGAGTTCGTCGCCGCGGCCGCACAGACGCTGGGGCGTCGCGCCATGCAGGAGGACGGATTGCGCGAGCTTCTCGAAGGCAAGTTCGCCTCGTCGCTTCGCACGGTCGCCGCCCAGATGACGCTCGAGGAAATGCACGAGCGGCGCGCCGACTATGCCGCGCAGGTGCGCCAGCTTGCTTCGGAATCGCTTGCCGCCAACGGGCTCGAGCTCGAGAGCGTGGCCATCGTCGACCTCGACCAGACGAGCCTGGAGTTCTTCGATCCGTCGAACGCCTTCGACGCCGAGGGCCTGACGCAGCTCACGGAGTCCATCGAGACGCGGCGGCGGATGCGAAACGAGATCGAGCAGCGCACCCTCGTCGACATCCGGACCCAGAACCTGGAGACGCAGCGCCGCGTGCTGGAGATCGACCGCGAGACCGAGTATGCCCGGCTCGAGCAGGAACGCGAGGTGGAGATACGCCGCGCCGCCCAGCGCTCCGAACTGGTGCGCGAACGCGCCGTCCGCGACCAGGAGGCCGAGCAGGCCCAGCTGACGTCACGCGAAGCGGTGGAGAAGTCGCGCCTGGCGCAGGAACGCGCCATCACCGAGGAGCGCATCCGCAACGAGGAGGAAACGCAGCGGCGCGAGATCGCGCGGCGGCGGGCGCTCGACGAGGCGGAGCTGAAGACGCGCGAACTCACCGAACGCGAACAGATCGCGCTCCAGCTCTCGCTGGAGAAGGCCCGGATCGAGCGCGAGAGGGCTCAGCAGGAACTCGAGATCCAGCGCAGGAAGTCGCTGGAGATCGTCGAGCTCGAACGCCAAATCGCGCTTGCCGAAAAGGCGCTCGACGTGACGGCGGCCGAATCCGAAAGGCGCCGCGCCGAGATCGTCGCCAACCAGGGAATCGAAACGTCGCGGATTGCGCAGGAGCGGGCGCTCGACGAGGTGCGCATCGAACGCGAGCGGCACCTGGAAGCGCTTCAGATCGCCAAGCGGCAGGCCTTCGAGGAAGCCGAAATCGCTTCAGCCGAGGAGATCGAGCGCGCGCGCATCATGACCGAGCGCGGGATCGAGGAGGCGAAGCTGGTCAAGGACCGGGAACTGCGCCAGCTTGCGGTCGCGCGCGACCAGGCGGTGGAGATCGCGGAGATCCAGAAGGCCATCGACGTGGCCAAGAAGACGCAGGAGCGCTCCGCCGCCATCGCAGCCTCGGAATCGGTCCGTGCGAAGGCCATCCAGGCCGAGGAGCAGGCGCTGACCGCGCGCGAGCGGGAGATTGCCGAACGGCGCAAGCTCACCGACCTCATCGCGGCCAACCGCGAGGCCGAGCGCGAGACGCTCCGTATCACCTCCGCCGCCGATGCCGAGATGAAGGCGGCCAGGAGCCTGGCCGAAGCCCAGAAGATCGCGGCGCTCGCTTCCGCCGAGGCCGAGAAGATCCGCGCGCTCGCCGCGGCCGAACGCTACGAGGTCGATGCCACCGGACAGCGCAAGCTCAACGAGGCCGACAATGTGCTTTCCGAGGAGGCGCGGTCGGGGCGGCTGCGCGGCAAGATCCTCGAGCACATGGAGGGCATCATCCGCGAGAGCGTGCGGCCGATGGAAAAGATCGACGGCATCAAGATCCTCCACGTCGACGGCATGAACGGCGGCAATGGCACCGGCACCCGCAACGTGACCGACGAAGTGATCGATTCGGCGCTGCGCTACCGCGTCCAGGCGCCCATGATCGACAGCCTGATGAAGGAGATCGGCATCGAGGGCGGCTCGCTCGGCCGCATGACGGACGTGCTGCGCGACGCCAAGGACATATCGAGCCTGACCAGGGACAAGAAGGGAAAGACGAAGAACGGCCGCGACGATCATGACGACGACCGCGACCGCTAGTCCCGGGCGGCATCGCGACGCGGAACAGGAGCGGACCGCATGACGAAGGTGTACGTCTCCTCGGTCATCCCCGCGCCTCCCGCGGAAGTCTGGGCCGTGGTTCGCGACTTCAACGCGCTGCCGAACTGGACGCCCTTCGTGGCGGAAAGCCGCATCGAGCAGCACATGCGCGGCGACCAGGTCGGCTGCATCCGCAACTTCGTCCTGAAGGATGGTGGACGCATCCGGGAACGCCTGCTGGCGCTTTCGGACTACGACCTGTCCTGCACCTATGCGATCCTTGAAAGCCCGATGGGCGTGGAGAACTACGTCGCGACGCTCTCCCTGACGCCGGTCACGGATGGAAACCGGACGTTCGCTGCCTGGCAGGCGGAGTTCGACTGCGCAGAGGAACGGGAGGCCGATCTCCGGCGAAGCATCGGGGAGGGCGTGTTCCAGGCAGCGTTCAATGCGTTGAAACAACGGTTCTCGCGCTGAGCGCATGGTCGAGATCCGCCGCAGTACCATCATCGATGCACCGATAGAGGACGTCTGGGCGATCCTGCGTGATTTCAACGGGCATGACCGCTGGCATCCTGCAGTTTCGTCCAGCTTCATCGAGGGCGGCGACCCCGTCGATGCGGTGGGAGCCGTCCGCCGTTTCCGCCTCGCCGACGGCAGCGAATTGCGCGAACAGCTGCTGTCCCTGTCCGACCGCGAACGATGCTTCACCTACTGCATCCTGGAAGCCCCGCTGCCGCTGATGGGCTATGTCGCGCAGGTCGCGCTGAAGCCGGTGACGGACGGCAACCGGACGTTCTGGGAGTGGCGCTCCACGTTCCACCCGCCCGAGAACCGGCGGCGCGAACTGACCGCGCTGGTCTCCGAGCAGATATACGAGGCGGGATTCGAGGCCATCCGACAGATCACGGCCAGAGGTCGGGTTCCCTCTCCCGACGGGCGGCCGCGGGACATGCAGCCGCAGGCCCTTCGCGCGGCGCAACCCTCCGTGCCTGCGCCGCACGAGATCACCCGCCCGCGTGCGGGCGGGCGCGCCGGGGAGGAGGAGGGGACGCAGCGGACGCAGGCCATCGTCGTGGACCGCTACGGCGGGCCCGAGGTGCTCGTGCCGCGGGAGATCGATGTGGCAAGTCCGGGACGGGACGAAATCCGCATCCGCCATCGCGCCGTCGCGGTCAACTTCATCGACGTCTA
>CATMOC010000215.1 GCA_950071955.1 uncultured Mesorhizobium sp.
CAGGGGGTTGTCCATCGCGGCGGCGGCCCCTGCGCTTGCCCATGTCACGCCCGTGCACTATCGCTATGGCGCAGGCATGGAGGAAATCATGAGCGATCCGGACGGTTCCAGGAAACAGGGCACCAAGTTGCGCTCGCAGCAATGGTTCGACAATCCGGACGATCCCGGCATGACGGCGCTCTATCTGGAGCGCTACCTCAACTACGGACTGACGCGCGAGGAGCTGCAGTCGGGCAAGCCGATCATCGGCATCGCCCAGACGGGCTCCGACCTGTCTCCCTGCAACCGCCATCATCTCGAACTCGCCAAGCGGGTCCGCGCCGGCATCGAGGCCGCGGGCGGCATCCCGATGGAGTTCCCCGTCCACCCGATCCAGGAGACCGGCAAGCGCCCGACCGCGGCGCTGGACCGCAACCTCGCCTATCTCTCCCTGGTCGAAATCCTGTACGGCTATCCGCTGGACGGCGCCGTCCTCACCATCGGCTGCGACAAGACCACGCCCGCCCTCCTGATGGCGGCGGCGACCGTCAACATTCCTGCGATCGCGCTGTCGGTCGGCCCGATGCTCAACGGCTGGTACCGCGGCGAGCGCACCGGCTCGGGAACCATCGTGTGGAAGGCGCGCGAGTTGCTGGCGGAGGGCCAGATCGACGTCGGCCAGTTCATGGACATGGTCGCTTCCTCGGCCCCGTCGGTCGGCTACTGCAACACCATGGGCACGGCCACCACCATGAACTCGCTCGCCGAAGCGCTGGGAATGCAACTGCCCGGATCGGCGGCCATTCCGGCGCCCTATCGCGAGCGCGGACAGATGGCCTATCAGACCGGCAAGCGCATCGTGGAGATGGTCTGGGAGGATCTGAAGCCCTCCGACATCATGACGCGGCAAGCCTTCGAGAACGCCA
This sequence comes from uncultured Mesorhizobium sp., assembly GCA_950071955.1. GTDB lineage: Bacteria > Pseudomonadota > Alphaproteobacteria > Rhizobiales > Rhizobiaceae > Aquibium > Aquibium pacificus. Next base: position 906 of record CATMOC010000215.1, read on the forward strand.
TCGTCGTCAACTCCGCCATCGGCGGTTCGACGAACGCACCGATCCATCTCAATGCGATTGCCCGTCATCTCGGCGTATCGCTCGACAATGACGACTGGCAACGGGTCGGACATCACGTGCCGCTGCTGGTCAACCTGCAGCCGGCGGGCGAATATCTCGGCGAAGACTATCACCATGCCGGCGGCGTGCCGGCGGTGGTCGCCGAACTCGTGAAGGCGGGTCTTCTGCCGCATTCCGACGCGAAGACCGTGAACGGGAAATCGCTCGGCGACAATTGCCGCGGAACGGAGAACCTCGATCCGAACGTCATCCGGCCGGTCGCGACGCCGCTGAAGGAACATGCTGGCTTCATCAACCTGAAGGGCAATCTCTTCGATTCGGCCATCATGAAGACCTCCGTGATCTCGAAGGAGTTCCGCGACCGCTACCTCTCCAACCCGGCCGATCCGGAAGCTTTCGAGGGCGTGGCAGCCGTGTTCGACGGGCCGGAAGACTACCATGCCCGCATCGAGGACCCCGCGCTCGGCATCGACGAGCATACGATCCTCTTCATGCGGGGCACGGGGCCGATCGGCTATCCCGGCGGAGCGGAGGTCGTGAACATGCAGCCGCCGGCCGCCCTCCTGAAGCAGGGGATCCATGCGCTGCCCTGCATCGGCGACGGGCGGCAGTCCGGAACCTCGGGGTCGCCCTCGATCCTGAACGCCTCGCCGGAGGCTGCCGCGGGCGGTGGCCTTTCCCTGCTGCGTGACGGCGACCGCGTGAGGATCGACCTCAACAAGGGACGCGCCGACATCCTGGTCGACGAGGAAGAACTGGCAAGACGCAGGTCCGAACTTTCGGGGCAGGGGGGATACCGCTTCCCCGCGCACCAGACGCCCTGGCAGGAGATCCAGCGCGGGATGGTGGACCAGCTTTCCGAGGGAATGGTGCTGAAGCCGGCGGTGAAGTATCACCGGATCGCCCAGGAAATGGGCATACCGCGCAACAACCACTGAATGTGCCGCACCCTCTCGCCGGTGGCAATCATCGGCGGGCGAGGCCGCACTTCACAGTGGAGACGGGCGGCTCAGGAGCGCCGGAAATCGGTGGGCGTCGTTCCCGTCGCCTTCTGGAATGCACCGACGAAATGGCTCGCCGTCCTGAAGCCGCTCCCGGCGGCGATCTCGGCGATCGGAAGACGCGTCGTCTTCAGGAGATGTCTGGCCATTTCGATCCTGCGTTGCAGGACATAGGCATAGGGCGGCACCCCGATGCAGGCCTTGAATTCCCGTGCGAAATGGAAACGGCTGAGATTTGCCACGGCAGCCAGCGCATCGAGATTGAGATCCGAGACCAGGTTGGCTTCGATGTAGTCGAGCACGCGATTGCGCTGCGCGTCCGAAAGCCCCGGCCTGGGCGAGTTTTCGGAACTCCCGCCCTTGGCCTGCAGCTGTGCAAGTTCGATGACTGCCAGAAGGCCCAGAGTCTCGGCGTAGACGTCGTCGAGGTCGTTCGCCGCGCTTTGCCGCGCCGTCGCGATCGTTCGCAGCTTTTGCAGCGTGGACCGCAGCCGGCGATCGTCGAAGTAGATCATGGGAACGCCGTCGTTCCCATAGAGCCGCTCCGTTTCGGCCGAGATGATCTCGGGATCGAAGTAGAGGGTCGTGAAGCTGTTCTCGCGGGCCCTCGGAACAGCAAAGCCCGTCGCACGGCAATGCCGCGGCATGTAGGTCAGACGGTTCCGCAGGTCCCTGCCTTCGATCGGCGCGAGGCCATCGACCTTCATCTCCCCCTCGTCGAGGACGAGGTCGTGCAGCGCCAGGTAGTGGCGTTCACCGCTGACCTCGAAGGAATAAGGCGTGGGGTCGGATATGCTCGTATGCTCCACCGAAAAGCCGCGCCAGCTCAATCGCTTCCTGGCCTCGGGCGATGTTCCCGGGGTCTGGAACTTGAGCAGGAGTACCGAGTCGTCTTTCATCCAGGTCCGACTGTTTCCGGCCGGCGGACGGCGCGAATCATCGGTGATGGTTAGCACGCACCGGTTGTCTCGTACACTCGGCGCCAGCTTCCGCAGCGACAGTCTCTCGGCAGGTGTTCGGTATCGAATTACCGGAGCACGGATGCTCAAATCCGTGCTCCGGCGCTCCTATTCGCCACTCGATGCCCCGGCGGAAAGTTTCCGGCACTCGATCAAAAGCGCGTCGAGCATTTCGATCCGCTGCTTCACCTCGGCCAGGCGTTGCCGGTGCAGTTCGCTTCGTTCCGCCTCGGGAAGCAGAACCTGGAGGCCGCTGATGGTCTCGAGTATGTTGCCGACGAAAGCTTCCGCCTTGTCGGCAATCTGGTCGAGCCACTCCGCTTCCGAAATCCCTTCGCGGTCCGAAAGCGTTGAAAGCATCTCGCGGCTCTCTAGAATTCCTGCCATCCGTCCGCCTCGTCCACGGGGTCGGCCTTGCGGACGGCGGAGGAGCGGTGCGCGGCGAAGGAGGCAACCTTCGCCTGCTGGATGCGGACATTCCCTTCATGCCGTGGCGGTGTGCGGCGCGGCGCGGCCGCCACGGGCGATCCGTCGCCCAGTTCGAACCTTGCAACCAGGGCAGCCATGCCATCGGCTTCCCTGGCCAGCGAATGGGCCGCGGCGGTCGATTCCTCCACCATGGCGGCGTTCTGCTGGGTCGTCTGATCCATCTGGCCAACCGCGACGTTGATCTGGGCGATGCCCGTGGCCTGGTTCTCGGCCGATGCCGCCATCTCCCCGACCAACTGGCTGATGCCGCCGAAGGACGATACGATCCGCATCAGCGCCGTGCCCGTGGTGCCGACGAGCGACACGCCGCTCTCGACGTGTTCCGTCGACGTCGAGATCAGCGTCTTGATCTCCTTGGCCGCCTCGGCCGAACGCTGCGCCAGCGCGCGGACTTCCTGCGCGACCACAGCGAAGCCGCGGCCCGCTTCGCCGGCGCGCGCGGCCTCGACGCCCGCGTTGAGCGCGAGCAGGTTGGTCTGGAATGCGATCTCGTCGATCACGCCGATGATCTGGCTGATCTGCTCGGAAGACTTCTCGATCTGCTCCATCGCGGCGATCGCCTGCTGGACGATCTGGCCGCTCTTTTCAGCCTCGCTCCTGGTGGCGGAAACCGTCGCATTGGCCGTGCGAGCGCCTTCCGCGGTCTTCTTGACCATGTCGGTCAATTCGTTGAGCGCGGCCGCGGTCTCTTCCAGGCTCGCCGCCGTCTGCTCCGTGCGCTTCGACAGGTCGTCGGACGCGCGGGTGATCTCGGAGGTGCCGTCGCGCACGGCGTCGGCGCCGCTTGCGATCGACGACAATGCGCTGCGAAGGGCATCGATGGTCCGGTTGAAGTCGACCCTCAAGGCGTCGTATTCGGCCGGGAAGCGCTCGGAAATGTCGTGCGTGAGGTTGCCCGCGGCGAGGTTCTTCAGTCCGGCGGCAAGGGCATCCACGACACGCGTCTGTTCCGCGGTACGGGCCGCCCGTTCCTCCTCGTTGCGCCTGCGCTCGAATTCCACTTCGCTGACGTCGGCGGCGAACTTGACCACCTTGAAGGGCTTGCCATCCGGCTTGAGCAGCGGGTTGTACGAGGCCTCGATCCACACTTCCTTGCCGCCCTTGCCAAAGCGCTGGAATTTCTGGGCGATGAACTCGCCGCGGTTCAGGCGCTCCCAGAACTGGCGGTATTCGCCGCTGTTGGCGTAACTGCGGTCCACGAACATGGAGTGATGCTTGCCGACGATTTCCGCCTCCGTGTAGCCCATGGCCGACAGGAAGTTCTGGTTCGCGGCAATAACAGTTCCGTCGAGATCGAACTCGATGACTGCCTGCGAACGCAAGATCGCGGCGACTTTCGCCTCCAACTCCGCGATGTGGTCCTTGCTGCCCTTGGAACGTCCAAGGCCGCCGAAGAAATTCGCCAATCTATCCCCCTATGGTCGCGCTGGTCCGGTTTAAAAAGAAGCGCTCCCGCGACGTCCGGGAGCCGCCGGCACTGGCCGGACCCCGATGCGAATCGGACTCGTGGATGTCGCCGCCTCTTTGCGACGACCGTAGTCCGGCCTGGTTAATAAAGTTCGTTAAATTGCTGCTATTTTCCCATGCGCAGCAAAAATACATAAATCCGGAAAATGCGGATCGACTTGATCCGACGGGAAAGGGGGAGCCGCAGGCAATACGGTTCCCGAAAGCTCTTGGATCACACCGTCGATCGGCTGAAGAGCATTAATTACGCCGATGTCCGGCGGCCACCGATGTTTCGCGTGGGGCCCCGGATCGCACGCGATGCAGGGCGGTGGAACGGCAGCAAGCCGAACGCCCAAGCGTATCCAGCGCCGCGACAGGAGCAAGAAAGAAGAATGGCGGACCCTTGGCCGGCCCTGACTTCAGTAACCCATCGCGCCGCGGGGAAGATGGATGTTCTCGAAGCGGGCACGCAGCCTCTCGTCGACAGCCTTGCCCACATGGCGGGGAAAATGGGTCGACAGGATACGGCGCTTTTCCGTGATGGCGCGCTCCAGGATGTCCGGACGGCCCTTCTCGACCCATTCCTTGGGCGAGAACCGGTCGGCGATGGCGGGGTAGAAATATTCGGTCTGCATGAGTTTCAGTGTCTGGGCGTGGCCGAGATAGTGCCCCGGCCCGTTGAGGCAGACGTCGGTTATGCTGTCGACCGATAGCGCAGCATCGCTGACCTCGATGCCACGCACGCAGCGCAGGCACTGGCCGAGCATGTCGTTGTCGATGATCAGGCTTTCGAGACAGAATCCGAGCAACGAGGCGTGCATGCCGGCCGACTCGTAGACCAGGTTGAGCCCCGACAGACCCGCCATCACATTGGTGATGCCCTTCTCGTAGCCGGCCTGGATGTCCGGCATCTTGGAGTCCGCCATGCCCGCCGCCGACCCGCCGGGAAGGTCGTAGAACTGCGCCATCTGGGCGCAGGCGGAGGTCAAGAGGGCCTGTTCGCCCGAACCGCCCGACATGGCGCCCGTCCGAAGGTCGGAGACGAAGGGCCAGGTGCCGAAGATCGCCGGGTGTCCCGGTTTCAGCGCGTTTACGTAGACAAGACCGGCCAGGACCTCGGCCACCGCCTGCACGACGGCGCCGGCGATGGCCGCCGGGGCGGGGGCCCCGGGGATAATCTGCGCAGTCCCTTCGGCGGGGTTTTTTTTATCTTTGTCGGCGTCCCCGGAATTTTCGGGTACCATCGAACCATCCGGGTTCATTGTGAATTCCATAGCTTGATCACTTCAATTTTGCTGTTTCAATACGGATATCTCCGGTCCTGACCGGGTTTCCGGGCCATCCGCCCCCCATAGATGGCCGTTTAGGGGGTCCGGCGCAACCCCCCGTATCCTGAGGGGGCGTTGAGGGGGGCTTTGTCCCGGCAGGGGGGCAAGATCCGATGGCAAACATAAGTATGGTTTTATGATAATGCACAGCGGTCTTGCAAACGCCAAAACAGCGGTTACTATCGGTGCGCCGTTTTCAACGGTCGCTGCGGGTGTAGCTCAGGGGTAGAGCGCAACCTTGCCAAGGTTGAAGTCGTGAGTTCGAATCTCATCGCCCGCTCCAGTTTTATCAAGGGGTTAGCCGTTATAATGGCTAGCCCCTTAACTTTGCCCCCACTAAATCCCCACTAAATTGCCCGGATTCAATCTTTCTAATCATCTTGCTTT
>CATMOC010000216.1 GCA_950071955.1 uncultured Mesorhizobium sp.
GTCGAATCTCGGCAGCCACCTTGGACCAGGACCGCCCGAGGAAATGTCTCTGCACGTGTGCAAAATCGACGTTCACGCCGACGAGGCCGAGCTGCCTGATCAACGTGCGCGCGCTGATCACCTCGCTGTCGATCAGGACGCCGTCGCAATCGAAAATCACGAGTTCGCAGCCGACTTGCAGTCCCGCCGAATGCGATGCCGTGGCTGAAAACAAGATCCCTCTCCGATAAGCGTGGAACAAGGCTTGGCGCGCAGGTGCGGTCAAATCCGCACCCGTCTCAACATTGGGGATGCGCTTTCAATCAGAAGAACTCCGTACACTGACTCTTTTTTTTAATGATACGGCGACCACCGAGATCTACCCTCTTCCCCTACACGACGCTCTTCCGATCTGAGAGAGCCGCCCGCCACGCAGCCACGATACCACTCCGTTTGTGCGGTATGAACGACGGTCTTCCCTTCCGAATATCGTGGTGCGACTGCGGGACCCGGGTTCGCTTCCCCCGCTGGCACTCCCGGAACAGCGCCTCAAGCGGAAACGGTTGCCTGAACGGCTTCCACATTTTCGGCACCCTGTCAAAACTGCCGCCAGATCCTGTCCACCCGCAGGGGCGCACTCCGGATCGGGGGATTGTTGAATCCGATAGTTGGACGAAAAGCGCCGCCGGTCATAAACCGGTCGAGCGCGAATACTCGACGCCGCGCGGTCTCGCTGATAACGAGTGATGTTCATCAACGGCGTGTCGGAACGAATGGTCACGGTCATAGGCAGACCCGCCGTCGGCTAACCCGCGCATGAACAGAGTCACGGGCTGGAACAATGGCCACGGTACGGCAGAAGGTGGTCGTCGATCGCCTTCGAGACATGATCATCAATGGCGCCTTCAAGGAAGGCGAGCATATGCAGGAGATGCCGCTCGCGCGGCTGCTAGGCGTTTCGCGCACCCCGATCCGCGAAGCGCTCGTGATCCTGGGGCACGAAGGATTGCTTCGATACCGCCCGAACCGCGGCTATGTCGTGCGCGGCTTCAAACTGAACGAGGTCATCGATGCCTTTCTCGTGCGGGAGACGCTGGAAGGGCTGGCGTGCCGGATCGTGGCCGAACGGCGGATGGATGCCGACCTCGAGGCCGAACTCACCGAGGCACTGCTGGACGGGGACCAGATGCTGGCCCAGGCTTCAACCGGCGAATACCTCCGGCGACCATGGGCGAAGATGAACGCGCGGTTTCATCGCGCGATCCTCTATGCAACGCAGAATGCCGCACTGATCGACGCGACCGAGCGCGTTCTGACGTTTCCCTTCTCGTCGACGCTGACGATACCGTGGTTCGACAAGGGCGACACCGCGAGCTACGAGATGCTGCAGAATTCGCATCGCGAGCATCACGTGATCTTCGAGGCTCTGAAGGCGCACCATCCTTATCGCGCGGAAGCCGCCATGAAGGAACATGTCGCGCGCGCGATCGTGTCCATCCAGAAGCTCGTCTCGCTGCCCGGGATTTTTACGGGCTGACGGGACGGCGTCTCAGTCGTCGTAGGTGGATGCCATTGGACCGGCTCGCCTTCCCGCGGCCAGATATTGTGTGCGCATGCGGTCGACGATCGCGGCGACCGGCTCCTCCTCCTTCATGATACCGATCCCCTGGCCCGCGCTCCAGATGTCGCGCCATGCCTTCGCGCTCGCCATCAGACTGCCGTAGTCCCTTTTGGGCCTGTCCCCGTCGAGCGTTATGCCCGCGCGCTCCAGCGACTGGCGCAGAAAGTTGGAATGGGTGCCGGACACCTTGTCCGTGTAGACGATGTCGCCGGCGTTCCCGTCGATCACCATCCGTTTGTAGTCGGCAACGGCATTGGCCTCCCGTGCGGTGATGAAGCAGGAACCGCAATAGGCCATGTCGGCGCCCATGACCTGCGCCGCCAGCACCGCGCTTCCGGTGGCAATGGCCCCCGAAAGCAGAAGCGGGCCATCCCACCATTCCCGGATTTCCTGGACGAGAGCGAAGGGCGACAGAGTGCCGGCATGGCCGCCGGCCCCCGCGGCGACCGCGATGAGGCCGCTGGCACCCTTGTCTATCGCCTTGCGGGCATGGACAAGGTTGACGACGTCGTGAAGCACGATGCCTCCGTACCCCCTGACCGCATCGTTGACCTCTGGCCGCGCGCCGAGCGAGGTGATCACGATGGGCACTTCGTGCTTGATGCAGGCGGCGAGTTGCTCGTCGAGCAGCCCGTTGGACTTGTGGACGATCAGATTGACGGCGTAGGGAGCGGCCGGCCGGTCCGGATGGTCCTGGTCGTGGTCGGCCAGCGCATTGCCGATACGCGTCAGCCACTCGTCCAGCACATCGATTGTACGGGCGTTGAGCGCCGGCAACGATCCGACCACGCCGGCGACGCACTGGGCTATGACCAGTTCGGGGCCGGACACGATGAACATCGGTGCACAAATGACCGGCAGGGACAGATGGCGTCCGTGGGGCGTCCATGATTTCATGCTCTCTGCCTCCGATTTCGTCCAGGTGGTAGCGCTACCTTTCGGCAGCATACATGTGTCCCGTGCGACCGGGTCAAGCAGCGGAAACTGCCCGGATGCCAGCCCGTAAAGCCGCTGATCCCGGCTTCGCGACCTGTCAGTCCGCAAAGTTTCCTCAACTGGGGACAGCTTCCCTCCCCTCTTGCAGTTTTTCTATACAAAACAGGGGATTAGTTCACTTCCTCGAAAGTGTCTCCGCGGCGGGTGATCACTGCTGGAGAGACTCTAGCGTGGATAAGCAGCCCTACCCTCTCTCCCATGCTCGGCGCGTCCCCATCAAGGGGGATGCCTAGCGGCTCTCGCCATGAGAAATTGCATACATGATCAGAGCACGCGAGCCGGAGGCTTCGGCCGTCGGGCTGGGAGGGATTGCAGCGGCATGACGCAAGAAGCGATCGGGGTCGAGAGAACGGGCGGGATCGGAGTCCTGAAACTCTCCCGGCCCGAGGTTCTGAACGCGCTTTCTCCCGACCTCGTCGGAGTTCTCGGGCAGGAATTCAAGAAGATGTCGAACCCGGAAAGCGGGGTGCGCTGCATCGTCATCACCGGTGAAGGGCGGGCTTTCAGTTCGGGCGCCAACCTGGGGGAAGACAGCGGCAACGACCGCGCCGGTCCCGGAGCGGGTTCGATCCTCCAGCGCGTCTATCATCCTCTTCTGCGCCTGATGCGCGACAGCGAGGTTCCGATCGTCACCGCGGTCAATGGCGCGGCCGTCGGCGCAGGCATGAGCATCGCCATGATGGGCGACATCATCACCTGCGCGCGCTCCGCCTACTTCCTCCAGGCGTTCCGCCGCATCGGGCTGGTCATGGACTGCGGTTCGAGCTGGCTCCTTCCGCGTCTGATCGGCATGGCGCGGGCACGCGAACTCTCGTTGTTGGGAGGCAGGCTCGACGCGGAGACGGCGCTGCAATGGGGGCTGGTGAACAGGGTCTTCGACGACGCCGTCTTCATGGACGAAACCATGAAGATCGCAAAGCAGATCGCGGATGGACCGCTCGGCGCGCAGGGCAAGATCCGGCGGCTCTACTGGGAGACGACGCGCAATTCCTTCGAGGAGCAGCTCGATCTCGAGGACAGGCTCCAGCTGATCGCCAGCGAGAGCGAGGAGTTCGAGGAAGGTGTTGCCGCGTTCCGCGAGAAGCGACCGGCGCGTTTTACGGATCTTGGTCAGGTTCCCGGGGGAGTGGCTTCTTGAGCATCAACGGCAAGGCCTATATTGCAGGCGCGTTCGAACATCCGACCCGCAAGGCGACGGGCAAGACCATCCCGCAGCTCCATGCCGAGGTAGCGGCCGGTGCGCTTGCCGATGCAGGCCTCGAAAGCAGGGACGTCGATGGCTTCTTCTGCGCCAGCGACGCGCCGGGGATGGGCGGCATCGACATGGCCGAGTATCTGGGTCTGCGGCCCCGATACGTCGACAACACTGACACGGGCGGATCGTCCTATGTCCTGGCGGTCGGTCATGCGGCGCAGGCAATTGCGACCGGCAAGTGTTCGGTGGCCCTGATCACGCTGGCCGGCATGCCTCGCACCGGACCGGGACCGGCGGGCGAAGGCGCCTTCCTCACCGATCCGATCAATCCCAACGTGCCCTACGAACTGCCTTTCCGGCCCGTCATCACCAATCTCTACGGCATGTGCGCCAAGCGGCATATGTACGAATTCGGTACGACAAGCGAACAGCTTGCTTGGGTGAAGGTCGCGGCTTCCCATCATGCCCAGCACAACCCCAACGCGGTGCTGCGGGACGTGGTCACCGTCGAGGATGTGGTCAACTCGCCGATGATTTCCGATCCCCTTCATCGGCTCGACTGCTGCGTAATCAGCGACGGCGGCGGGGCTCTGATCGTGGTCTCTCCCGAAGTGGCGCGTGACCTGAAGAGACCGAAGGTGATGGTGCGCGGCGCGGCGGAAGCCATCAAACATCTCGACGGAGGCCGGACCGACATAACCTATTCCGGCGCCGTCTGGTCAGGCCCCAAGGCATTCGATGAGGCAAAGATCACGCCGTCGGACATCAAGTACGTGTCCATCTACGACAGTTTCACCATCACCGTCCTGATGACGCTCGAGGATCTCGGCTTCTGCAAGAAGGGCGAGGGCGGCAGGTTCGTCTCCGATGGAAATCTCATTTCCGGTTTCGGCAAGCTGCCTTTCAACACGGATGGCGGCGGGCTTTGCAACAACCATCCGGCCAATCGCGGCGGGATGACGAAGGTCATCGAGGCCGTGCGCCAGCTTCGCGGCGAGGCCCATCCCGCGGTGCAGGTGCCGAACTGCGACCTGGCGCTGGCGCACGGTACCGGCGGCTATCTTGGCTCGCGCCACGGCAGCGCGACGCTGATAATGGAGAGGGTCTGAACATGGCGGAATCATCTGAGATCGCACCGGAGCGAGACACCGCCCCGCAATGGCGTTCCATCGCCGGAAAACTGCTCATCCAGAAATGCGGCGGCTGCGGCAGCGCCTTCTACTATCCGCGCGTCGTCTGCCCGTTCTGCCTGTCCTCCGATGTGGGGTGGTTCGAGTGCAAGGGCGAGGGAGAGATCTATTCGGTCAGCGTCATGCGCCGAGGAGAGCCCTACGCGCTGGCATACGTGACGCTCGACGAGGGTCCGCGCATGATGACGAACATCGTCGACTGCGACCTCGACAGCATAGGCATCGGACAGCGAGTCGCGGTCGTCTTCAAGGACATCGAAGGCATCCCCACGCCGATGTTCAGGCCGGCCGGTCCGGCGTAACCGCCGCCATCGGCTTCGGCAGGGTTTTTCAACGGACATATCGGGAGAGATCGACGTGACATTGCGATTGGACGGGCGCGTGGCGGTGGTGACCGGCGCCGGAGCGGGACTGGGGCGCGAGCACGCGCTGCTGCTGGCCAAACAGGGAGCCAAGGTCGTCGTCAACGATCTCGGCGGGTCCACCGACGGGCGCGGCGGAGACAGCGCCGCCGCCGACAAGGTGGTGGCCGAGATCAAGGCCGCCGGCGGCGATGCCGCCCCGAACTACGACAGCGTGACGTCCCCGGAGGGCGCGAAGAACATCGTGGACACCGCGCTCGAGGCGTTCGGCAGGATCGACATTCTGGTCAACAATGCCGGCATCCTGCGCGACAAGTCGTTCGCCAAGGTCGAGATGGACGACTTCAAGGCCGTGTTCGACGTGCATTACTGGGGATCCATGTACTGCACCAAGGCCGCCTGGGGGCCGATGACGGAGCAGAAGTATGGCCGCGTCATCTTCACGACCTCCGTGGCCGGGACCGCCGGAAACTTCGGCCAGGCGAACTACGGTTCCGCCAAGGCCGCCGTGCTTGGCCTGATGAACGTGCTCGCCATCGAAGGCCGCAAGAACAACATCTACGCCAACGCTATCTCGCCCGGCGCGCTGACGCGCATGACATCCGGTCTCGGGATGGACGAGAGTTTCATGGAGAAGCTCAACCCGGCCTTCGTATCCCCGGCCGTCGCCTGGCTTGCTAGCGAGCGGTGCGAGGTCACGGGCGGCATCTTCACCGCGGCGGGCGGCGGTTTTGGACGCCTCCACTACTTCGAGACGTTCGGCGTGCAGTTCGACACCTCCGCCCCGATCACGGTCGAGATGTTCGACGACGCATTCCCCAAGATCAACGATTTCTCCACCGCCGTTCCGGCTCCGGCGGGCACCGAAGGGCGCATGCAGGAGCGATTCGATTCCCTGAAGCGGTAGCCGAAGGGTCGTCGACCGGCGCGAGAAGCGGCCGCGCTCCACGAGCATCGCGTCGCAAGGCTCGGCGCGCACGCCGCTCACGTCCCCCGCGGACCCGCGCGGCCGTCGCCGGAGCACCGGCCCGATGTCGACTCCGTCAAGTAAGCCGTCGGGCGCGTTAGGTGGCAGGGGTAGGCTGCGGGCCTCGCCGACCTCGGTGACCAAGTACTCCTCCTGGAGCCTCGTCGCCGTGGCTGCGGTTCGCGGCGCGAGCCCGGGGCTCTTGCAGAGCCGAAAGCCCCGTCCCGGGTTCCCCGCGCAGACCTGGCGGCACGCG
>CATMOC010000217.1 GCA_950071955.1 uncultured Mesorhizobium sp.
ATCTACATGTCCGAACAGATCGGTCCGAAGAGGGATTATCCGGGGCTGAATTATCCGGTCGTGCTCTTCCAGGCCAATGTGCACGCGATCCAGGAACGTTCGTTCCAGCGTTTTCCGTTCTTCCGTTCGAGCCCGATGGAGCAGCGGCTGCTGTTCGGGACAACCCGCAAGGGCGATCCGGCGCCGCTGACCGTCCTGCCGACGGCAAAATACATGCGCAAGGCCGCCTGAGCGGCGCATATGCCACGCTTGTCTTGATCCCATGCCGCCGCCATAACGGGCCAAACTGGGCCGATACCGGCGGGAGATATGACATCAAGGGATGATTTCGTCAGGAACGCGATCTGGGCTCGCGAGCTGGACGATGAAGAAATAGAGCGCTCCTTGCGCGGGGTCGTCGACAGGACGTTCCCTAAGAACGCCTACATCTGCCATCGGGGCGACAGGCTGGACTACTGGACCGGCGTGGTCGAGGGTTTGGTCAAGGTCAGCGCGATATCCCGTAACGGCAAGGCGATGACCTTTGCCGGCGTCGCGAACGGCAGCTGGTTCGGCGAAGGCTCCGTCCTGAAGGACGAGCCGCGCCAGTACGACGTCGTGGCGATACGCGACACTCGGCTCGCCATGATGAACCGCTCCACCTTTGCGTGGCTCTACGAGAACTCGAAGGGCTTCAACCGCTTTCTCGTGCGCCAGCTCAACGAGCGGGTCGGCCAGTTCATCGCCACGATCGAGCACGACCGGATACTGACCCCGCGGGCCCGTGTGGCGCGGCATCTTTCGTGGTTCTTCAATCCCGTGCTTTACCCCGAAGTGCGGACCGACATTGAGATATCGCAGGAAGAACTGGGCCTGCTGGCCGGCGTTTCACGCGCCGTCGCCAACCGCTCGTTGCAGGAACTGGAACAGGAAGGGCTCCTGGCCTCCGAACACGGTCGCATACGCGTCATCGACCTCGAAGGGTTGAGACGATACGAGCCCTGACGTGTGGGGGAGCTGGCTGTGGCGGACAAGAAGTTCGCCCCGTTACCAGACCACCCGGCCCCTTGTCTGTCAATCGCGAAGTTGCCGATCACCCTTGATCGTGGGATGTTCAATGCAACGATCCCGCAGTGGATCAAGGGTAGAAAACTGGCCTTCCAACCGGTGCATGTCCAACTTGCATGGTGGGGTAGGGCGGTCCATAAGAATGGGACCAACCGCAGGAACAAGGCGGGGTCTGGGAGGAAACCGGAGATGCTTGCGACGGCCAAAGCCGGAACGACGCTCGACACCTTTCCGAAGTATCTGCTTTTGAATGCGGATCGGTTCGGCGACCGCCCGGCCATGCGCCACAAGGATCTCGGAATCTGGCAGGGCTGGACTTGGAAGCAGCAGCTGGAGGAGGTGCGGGCTTTCGCGATCGGCCTGTCGGCCCTGGGGCTGAAGCGCGGCGACAGGGTTGCCGTGGTCGGATCGAACCGGCCGCGCCTCTACTGGACCTTCGCGGCGGTCCAGTCGATCGGCGGCATTCCGGTCCCCGTCTATGCCGATTCGGTCGCCGAGGAGATGGCCTACGTCCTGGACCACGCCGAGGTGAGGTACGCCGTGGTCGAGGACCAGGAGCAGGTGGACAAGCTCCTTTCGATCGCCGAGAAGGTGCCATCGCTCACGCAGATCATCTACGACGAGATGCGCGGCCTGCGCGACTACGATCACACGCATCTGCATGCCTATGACGAGGTTCGTGAGAAGGGCCTCTCCCTGATCGCCGCCGATCCGCAGGAGGTCTCCAGATGGCAGGCATCGGTCGCCGCCGGCACGGGCGGCGATCTCGGTGTCATCCTCTATACGTCCGGGACGACCGGCCGCCCCAAGGGCGGAAGCGACGAGGACATCATCGCCTACCTGCCGCTCGCCTGGGTTGGCGACCACGTCTTCTCCTATTCGCAATCCTACACCGCCGGCTTCTGCGTCTCCTGCCCGGAGAGCCCGGAGACGGTGACGGAGGATCGCCGCGAGATAGCCCCGACCTATTTCTTCGCGCCGCCGCGCGTGTACGAGGGGCTGCTGACGGCGATCATGGTCCGCATGCAGGATGCCGGCCGCCTGAAGAAACGCATGTTCGACTATTTCCTCGCCCACGCCCGCAAGGTCGGCGAGCCGATCCTGAACGGCGAGCAGGTCGGCCTCTGGGATCGCCTCAGGTATCTCGTCGGGGAACTGCTGGTCTACGGTCCCTTGAAGAACCGGATGGGCATGTCCCACCTCAGGGTCGGATACACGGCCGGCGAGGCGATCGGGCCGGAACTCTTCCGATTCTACCGGTCGATCGGGCTGAACCTGAAGCAGCTCTACGGCCAGACGGAGGCCTGCGTCTACGTCACCGCGCAACCGGACGGGAACATACGCGCCGACACGGTGGGCATTCCCTCGCCGGGCGTCGAGATCAGGATCGCCGAGAACGGCGAGGTGCTCTACCGCTCCGAGGGCGTCTTCGTCGGCTACTACAAGAACGACGAGGCGACGCACGCCACCAAGACACCGGACGGCTGGGTCCATACCGGCGACGCGGGCTTCATCGACAAGGAAGGCCACCTCAAGATCATCGACCGCGCCAAGGATGTCGGCAAGCTGCGGTCGGGCGCGCTCTTCGCGCCGAAATACATCGAGAACACGCTGAAGTTCTTTCCCGACATCAAGGAGGCGGTGGCGTTCGGCGACGGCCGCGAATTCTGCGCCGCCTTCGTCAACATCGACCTGCAGTCGGTTGGAAGCTGGGCCGAACGCAACAACCTGTCCTACGGGTCCTATCAGGAACTGGCCCAGCATCCGGAAGTCTGCCGTATCGTGGGCGCGCACGTCGAAGCGGCGAACCGGAAGCTCTCCGGGGAGCCGATGATGGCGGCATCCCAGATCCGGCGCTTCCTGATCCTGCACAAGGAACTCGACGCGGACGACGGCGAACTCACGCGCACGCAGAAGGTGCGCCGCTCCTTCATCTCGGAACGCTACGGCGAGTTGATCGAGGCGCTCTACGACGGCTCGACGGAGAAGTACGTCGAGACCGAGATGACCTTCGAGGACGGCCGCAAGGGCCGCGTCAGCGCCACGGTTCGCATCTTCGATGCGCCCGTGTTCGGCGGCGCCGAGACCCCGATGAAGGAAGCCGCCGAATGAATCGCGCGGTCGATCCGAGGGACCTGGCGATGGACGGGGATGGACTTGCGAAGGGAGAGGTGTTGCTGGAGGTGAAGAACGTCTCGCTGCGCTTCGGCGGCGTGAAGGCGATTACCGACATCTCGTTCGACATTCGCAAGGGAGAGATACGCGCCATCATCGGCCCCAACGGCGCCGGCAAGACCTCGATGCTCAACGTCATCAACGGCTTCTACACGCCGCAGGAGGGCACGATCACCTTCCGCGGCGAGGAGCGCAAGAAGATCGCGCCCTACCAGGCGGCCGCGTCCGGCATCGCGCGCACCTTCCAGAACGTCGCCCTGTTCAAGGGCATGACGACGCTCGACAACATCATGGCGGGCCGGACGCTGGCCATGCACCGCAATTTCCTCTGGCAGCTTCTTTATTTCGGCCCCGCGCTGAACGAGGAGATCGCCAACCGCCGCAAGGTGGAGGAGATCATCGACTTCCTGGAGATCCAGCACATCCGCAAGGTGCCGGTCGGCCGGCTTCCCTACGGACTGCAGAAGCGGGTGGAACTTGGGCGGGCGCTGGCGGCCCAGCCGTCGCTGCTCCTGCTCGACGAACCGATGGCGGGCATGAACCTCGAGGAGAAGGAGGACATGAGCCGCTTCATCCTCGACGTCAACAGCCAGTTCGGCACCACGATCGCGCTGATCGAGCACGACATGGGCGTCGTCATGGACATTTCCGACCGCGTGGTCGTGCTCGACTACGGCCGCAAGATCGGCGACGGTACGCCCGACGAGGTGAAGGCGAACCAGGACGTCATCGACGCCTATCTCGGCGTCTCGCACCAGGACGAAGGGGAGGGATGATGCTCTACCAGATCTTCGTAGACCCCTTCGCGCAGATGGTGTCGATGCCCGACTTCCTCATCCAGGTGATATGGGAAGGCTTCGTCGCCGGCATTCTCTACGCGCTGATCGCGCTGGGCTTCGTGCTCATCTTCAAGGCGTCCGGCGTCTTCAATTTCGCGCAGGGGATCATGGTCGTCTTTGCCGGCCTGACGCTGGTCGGGCTGCACGAGGCGGGAGTGCCGGCCTTCCTTGCGCTGATCCTGGCGATCGGCGTCATGGCGCTGCTGGCGATCGCGGTGGAACGCTTCGTCATGCGCCCGCTGGTCAACCAGCCCGAGATCATCCTCCTGATGTCGACCATCGGGATGACCTACTTCCTGATCGGCTTTGGTGAGTTCGTGTTCGGCGGCGAGCCCAAGCAGATGATCACCGAGGAGCTCGGTCTGCCCACGGGTTCGTCCGCCTTCGAGATCGGCGAGCAAGGGCTGGTGATCCTCCAGCACATCGACATCGCCGCCGCGGTGATCGCCATCATCATGGTCGCCTCGCTTGCACTCTTCTTCAACAAGACGCGGATCGGACGGGCACTGCGCGCCGTGGCCGACGATCACCAGGCGGCGCAGTCGGTCGGCATTTCGCTCAACCAGATCTGGGCGATCGTCTGGTTCGCGGCCGGCATCGTCGCGCTTGCCACCGGCATCATGTGGGGCGCGCGCTCCGACGTCTCCTTCGCGCTGGAGATCGTGGCGCTGAAGGCGCTGCCTGTGCTGATCCTGGGCGGCTTCACCTCGATCCCCGGCGCCATCGTCGGCGGGCTGATCATCGGCATCGGCGAGAAGATCGGCGAGATCTACTGGGGGCCGCTGGTCGGCGGCGGCATCGAGAGCTGGCTCGCCTACATGATCGCGCTGGTCTTCCTGCTGTTCAGGCCGCAGGGCCTGTTCGGCGAACGCATCATCGAGCGGGTGTGAGGGCGAGCCGTGTTCTATCGCGAAGCCGGACAGTTCAAGACGACCTACGCGGCCGACCAGCAGGTCTTCCCGATCCTGCAGGACCGGATCGGGGTCGCAGTCATCCTCTTCATCGCGATCGCCGTCGTTCCCTTCGTCGCGAACGATTTTTTCATGTCCGCGATCGCCATTCCCTTCCTGATCCTGGCGCTGGCTACCATAGGGCTGAACGTGCTGACGGGTTACGCCGGACAGCTCTCCCTCGGCACGGGCGGCTTCATGGGCGTCGGCGCCTATGCCTGCTACAAGCTGGCGACGATTTTTCCCGACGTTCCGATCGTCGCGCATATCCTGCTGTCGGGCATTTTCGCGGCGGCGGCCGGCGTGGTGTTCGGCCTGCCGTCGCTGCGCATCAAGGGGCTCTACCTCGCGGTCACCACGCTTGCGGCGCAGTTCTTCTTCGAATGGTGCTTCATTCGCATTCCCTGGCTCTACAACTACAACGCCTCCGGGGCGATCGAAGTGCCGGGCCTGACGCTCCTCGGCGTTACGGTCACGGGGCCGGCCGCCGGCAGCATCCCGCGCTACTACGTCGTCCTCGCCATCGTGATCCTTCTCACCGTCCTGGTGAAGAACCTCCTGCGCGGGCGCATCGGCCGGCAGTGGATGATGATCCGCGACATGGACATCGCCGCCGAGCTGATGGGCGTGCGGCCGCTTTACGCCAAACTCTCCGCCTTCGCCGTCTCGTCGTACCTGTGCGGCGTGGCGGGAGCGATGTTCGTGTTCTTCTATCTCGGCGCCGCGGAGCCTTCGGCGTTCTCGATCACGCTGTCCTTCCAGGTGCTGTTCATGGCCATCCTGGGCGGACTGGGCTCCCTGGTCGGCTGCTTCTTCGGCGCCGCCTTCATCTGGATCCTGCCGATCCTGCTTCGCGCGGGGCCACCGATGATCGGCATTCCGATCGCGGCCGAGACGGCGACCCATGTGACCTCGATGATCATCGGCGCTCTGATCGTGGCGTTCCTGATCCTCGAACCGCATGGTCTCGCCCGGCTTTGGCAGATCGGAAAGGAAAAGCTCAGGGTGTGGCCCTTCCCCTATGCGTGAGGGCCATACCGAAGAATGCCTGCGCGTGCAGGACGACAGCCTACGATCCGGGCTTCGAGCCTTGTCCGGATCCTGCTGGAGGAAAAGGCTCACACACGGCCTTGCGGCCAGTGCAACGGGAGGAACGACATGAGACTGAAATCGCTGATTGTCGGCGGCATTCTCGCCGCCATGGCGTCGACGGCGGCACTGCCCGCCCTGGCGCAGGACAGCGTCTACGTGCCGCTGTTCAGCTACCGGACCGGCCCCTACGCCGGCTCCGGCATTCCGATCGCCAACGGCATGAGCGACTATCTCACCATGCTCAACGAGCGCGACGGCGGCATCAACGGCGTCAAGATCAACGTCGAGGAGTGCGAGACCGGCTACGACACCCAGAAGGGCGTCGAATGCTACGAGCAGGTCAAGGCGAAGAACCCGCTGGTGATCTCGCCCTATTCGACCGGCATCACGCTGCAGGTCATCCGGAAGGCGGGCGTCGACAAGTTCCCGGTGCTCTCGATGGCCTACGGGCTTT
>CATMOC010000218.1 GCA_950071955.1 uncultured Mesorhizobium sp.
CGGATCGGCAACGTCCCCGCAGCGCCCCGGCGAAGCGCGATGCGTCGTCTTGGTATCGCGGCCGCCGTCGTCCTCATGGCCGGACTGGCGGGCTGCGTCCGGACCGCGACCCAATCGGGCAGCTGCGCGCCAGGCAACCCCGTCTATGTCGGCCACTACCATCTCCAGGGCGTCCGCGAGGTCGGGTCCGAAATCCTGCTCAGGCCCGACGGCTCGTTCGAGTTCATGCTCGCCTACGGCGCCAACGACCAGTATGGCCGCGGCTGCTGGAGCCTCGGCGGCGCGACCCTTTCGCTGGTGCCGGAAGGACGAAGTGCCGCCTCGCGCATGCACACGCCGGACAATCGCGGCTTCAAGGGCCTCGTCCTGGAGGCCCACGGGCGCGATCTCGTCTGGGACATCGCCGGTTCCGGGCACAGGGGCCGCTACCGGAAGGCTGCGTCATGAAGACCGCAGTCCTCGTCGCCCTGGTCACGATCGCGATCTCCGCCAGCCTGCTCAGCTGCGGCGGCCGGGGCGGGACGTGCACGCCCTTCCACAAGGGCTATCCGCTTTGCGGTCTATGACCGGCCGGGCCGCTTGAACTGCTGCCGCTCGAGTTCCACGAGCGGCCGGCACACGCACCCTTCGATGTGATCGTTGACCAGCCCCATGGCCTGCATGAAGGCATAGACCGTCGTCGGCCCGACGAAGGTCCAGCCGCGCTTCTTCAGTTCCTTCGAGATGCGCGTCGACACTTCGGTCTTCGGCATGGCCCTCAGCGTCGCAAGATCGAGCACCTTGGGCCGCTCGTGCGCCTGCGGTTCGAACTTCCAGAACCATGCGGCCAGCGAACCCTCCTCGTCGGCCAGATCGCGGGCGCGCTTGGCGTTGTTGATCACCGAGACGATCTTGCCGCGATGGCGCACGATGCCGCTGTTAGTCAAAAGCCGCTCGACATCGCGATCCGCGAACAGCGCCAGGCGCTCGAAGTGGAAGTTTTCAAAGGCCTCGCGAAAATTCTCGCGCTTTCGCAGGATGGTGAGCCATGAGAGGCCGGACTGGAACCCTTCAAGGCAAATCTTCTCGAACAGCCGCCGGTCGTCGGCGACCGGATGTCCCCATTCGTGGTCGTGGTAGTGCTGGTAGAGGTCGTCATTCCCCGGCCAGGCGCAACGGACGGCGCCATCAGTCCCTTCCATCAGGCCGTTTCCTACTTCACCCATGTCCCGACCCATCTTCGTTAACGGCGCGCGGCAGCGCTTAAGCGGCGCTTTACCAGATTCCTGAACCGCGCGGTAACCACACCGAAACCTTTCCTGACATTCGCGCCTTTTAGCGATTCCGATTCACCATTCCGACTCCCCGGCTCCCCCACAATCGTAGCGGTTCCGGACGTCGGCCCCATCGGCCTGGCGTTCGGCTGTCGAACGATGCGTGGAGAGTACGTCCGATGAAAAAATCCATACTGATTGCCTGCGCGGCGCTTGCCGCCGCGCTTTCCGCCTCGCCAGCCGCGTCCCAGGAACGCTACGGACAGCGTCCCCCGCTGGTGGTCAGCCCCGACCTGTCGGCCCCATGGGTCCTGCAACTGAGAAGCAAGCCGCAGCGGCAGGTCGTGCGAACGCAGGCAACCCGGCAGGCCTACTATCCGGCGCGCGAACGCGTGCTGGTCGACCGCGACGGCCTGCGCGTCATGGCGCAGCCCCGTGCCCGCCAGCCCGCCTTCGACCGCGGCCTGCAGACCGCCGCGGTCACCCGACCGGCAGCGAAGCCGGTGGAGCCGCAGATAAACCCGGTCTACCTGCCGCAGACGGTTTCCTATGACGGTCCCGAGAAGCCGGGCACGATCGTCATCGATACCAACCAGAACTTCCTCTTCCTCGTGGAAGCCGGCGGCAAGGCCCGGCGCTACGGCGTCGGCACCGGCAAGCCGGGCTTCGAATGGGCCGGCACCCACAAGGTCACCCAGAAGCGGGAATGGCCCGACTGGCGCCCGCCGGCCGAGATGATCGCGCGCGAGCGCGCCAAGGGCCGGGATCTGCCCGTCCACATGGCCGGCGGGCCCGCCAATCCGCTCGGCGCCCGTGCGCTCTACCTCGGCTCGACTCTCTACCGCATCCACGGCACCAACGCGCCCTGGACGATCGGCCAGCACGTTTCGTCGGGCTGCATCCGCATGCGCAACGAGGACGTGATAGAACTCTACAACCGGGTCGGCGTCGGCACCAAGGTGATCGTGATTTGATCCGCTTACCGCCGGTCCGACCGGCGGCATACCGCGCGGGGGCGGCCGGACGAGGGGATCTGTCCGGCCGGGACGCGGGCACGAAGGGCGGGGCGCGAGAGCGCGCCGCCCTTTCGGCTCTACGGAAAAATGCGACGCCGTCATCGGCCGATCAACCGCCAACGAAAGACTCGAAATGAGCATGACCATCACGCTTTTCCTGCCAATCGTCCTGGTAGTGATCATGTTCTCTCTGGGTCTTGGTCTCGTCATCGACGATTTCGCGCGCCTCGGCCGACATCCCAAGGCCTTCGCCGTGGGCTTGCTGGTACAGTTCGTCCTGATGCCGACGACCGCCTACGTCATTGCGCTGGTCTTCGGGCTGGCGCCCGACATGGCGCTTGGACTGATGATCCTGTCGCTTTGCCCCGGCGGCCCCACCGCCAACCTCATGACGAGGTACAGTCATGGAGACGTGGCACTCTCCATATCGCTCAATGGGATCTCCAGCCTCGCTGCGGTCGTCACCATGCCGCTCCTGGCTGCTTTCTTCGTCGATCACTTTCTGGGAGCGGAAGCCCCCGAGATCGAGGTGACCTCGCTCGGCCTGTCCATGTTCGCCATCACGACGATACCGGTCGTCGCCGGCATGCTGGTCCGGCGCTACGCCCCGGCCTTGACCGAAATCATCGACATTCCGACCCGCAAGCTTTCGATGCTGCTTCTGGTCGCCATCATCTCGGGCGCCCTTCTGGTCAACTGGAACATCTTCGTGGCGACGCTGCCGGTCCTCGGCCCAAGCGTCGTCATGCTCGCATCTTCGCTCCTGGTGGGGGGACTTGCGCTGGCGTGGTCGACAGGGCTCGAGCCAGGTCAGGCCACGGCGGTCTCCATCGACGCCGGCATCCAGAACGCCGCGCTCGGCATCACGGTCGGCGCGCTGATCGCAGGACCCGATGCCGCCGTGCCGATCTACAGCGTCCCGGCCGGTGTCTACGGCGTGACGATGTACTTCATCGTCATCCCGTACATGTTCTGGCGTCGCAGCCTCGCGCGTCCCGCTACTGCGCAGCTTCCAACGTAGATGCACCCGGCTCAGCAACGCCTTCCGGCCTGGGACCGCCGTAGGCCCAGTCTAGCAATTCCACCGTGTGGACCACCGGCATCTTCGCCGCCGAGGCGATCTGGGTGATGCAGCCGATGTTTCCGGTCGCCACCAGGGTCGCGCCGGTCGCTTGGAGGTTCTTCACCTTGCGGTCGCGCAGTTGGGCGGCGATTTCCGGCTGGAGGATGTTGTAGGTGCCGGCCGAGCCGCAGCACAGGTGCCCCTCCCGCGGATCCTTCACAACGAACCCTGCCTTCGCCAGAAGCTGCTTCGGCTGGCGGGTTATTTTCTGGCCGTGCTGCATGGAACAGGCGGAGTGATAGACGAGCGTCAGACCCGGCGCATGGTCCGGCACGGGAAGATCGAGCGTCGCCAGATACTCAGTCACGTCCTTCGCCAGCGCCGAGATTCGCGCGGCCTTCTGCGCGTAGACCGGATCGAGCCGCAGCATGAAGCCGTAATCCTTGATCGTGGTGCCGCAACCTGACGCGGTGATGACGATCGCATCGAGGCCCCCACCCTCGATCTCCGCCGTCCAGACGTCGACGTTGCGCCGGGCGGCGTCGAGCGCATCCTCCTCGCGACCCATGTGATGCACCAGCGCCCCGCAGCAGCCCTCGCCTTTCGGCAGTACGACCTCGATGCCGAGCCGCGTCAGGAGCCGGATCGTCGCCTCGTTGATGCCGGGCTTAAGCACCGGCTGCGCGCAGCCCGAGAGCAGCGCCACGCGCCCGCGCCGCGGACCGGCGGCCGCGCGTGTTCCTGGCTCGGCGGAGGGCGACTTCGGCGGAACCCTGTCCGGCGCAAGCGCCAGCATCGCCGCGAACGGCTTCAACCCCATGGCCCTGAACAGCGGCGCGAAAGGCCGCCCCAGCCTTGCCAGGGAAAGGGCGACCCGAAACCGCGCCGGGTGGGGTAGGACGGCCGCGAGCACGCTGCGCGTCAGCCGGTCGATCGGCGGCCGTCGGTAGGTCTTCTCAATATGGGCGCGGGCATGGTCGACCAGATGCATGTAGTTGACGCCGGAGGGGCAGGTCGTCATGCAGGACAGGCAGGAGAGGCAACGGTCGATATGGGTGACCACCTCCTCATCGGCCGGCCGGTCGTTCTCCAACATGTCCTTGATCAGGTAGATGCGCCCGCGCGGACTGTCGAGTTCGTTGCCGAGCGTAACATAGGTCGGGCAGGTCGCCGTGCAGAAGCCGCAATGCACGCATTTGCGCAGGATCTTTTCGGATTCGGCGACATGGGGATCGGCGAGCTGGTCGGGGGAGAATGAGGTCTGCATCGCAGTTGATGCCCTATGTTCTGGATGACGGCACGAGGCCGACCGTGCCAATCTGCGCCTGGCCGATCGCTGCGGCGACAAGATCTATGATTTCCTTGAGAGCCGCGAGATCATGGGTCAGAAGAACCACGACGGCCGACCCTGCTGCCACGAGATTCTGTTGATGCGCCAGGTTCTTGTCGCAGGTCAGGAGACAGCTGTACTCCACCGATCCGACGAGCCTCAGCAAGCGACCATTTGTCTGACCTTTCCAGTCGTTCGGAAACGGGTCGACGGTGCAACCTGCATTGCGGAGCAGACCAGCGATCTTTCGCGGAACGCCTTCATCGAGGATGGTTTTCAAGCTGCTCTCGACAACTTCTTCTCGATATCCTTCGAAGCCAGAACAAGCACCGCATCGATCTGGCTCCGCTCGACCGTCGGATAGTTCTCGAAGAACTCCTCCAAGGACATCCCACCGCGCAGGTTCTCGAACAGCGCCTCGACGGGCACGCGCGTTCCCTTGAAGACGACCGCCCCCGAAACGACATCGGGATCGCAGCTGAGCACATCGGAAAGCTGCATCTCATCCTCCTTGTGTAAGGAATTCCCTCAGATCACCCAGCTGTCCGGGTTCCTGATCGGCTCGTTGCGGCTCGCCGCCTGCAGCCCGACCACGCAACGTACCACGAACCACACCGCCACCGCGATCATCAGCAGGAAACCGATCAGCACCACCGCGAGCACCGCGCTTAGGAAGGCATAGAGCAGCCCAATCCAGAAGGTACGGATCGCATAGGTGTAGTGCGTCTCGACCCAGCCGCCCGCCTTGCCGCGATTCAGGTAGGCCATGACGAGGCCGATCAGCGGGGTGAAGCCGATGGCGAAGCCGACGAGATAGAGGATGTAGACGACCTGGACGTTCGTGCGGCCGGGTTCCAGCCAGCGATCCGTCTGCCGCCCGCCCGAAGGGTTGCTCTCGCTCATCATGTCGCCTCCGTCACGATAGAACCGGCCTGCCCCGAAGTTTCGGGCAGTCCCATCCGGCCCGGATTGAGTATTCCCTTCGGATCGAACTGCTCCTTGAGCCTTGCCGAAAGCGCCGCGAGTGCCGGCGGCTGCGGCTGGAATACCGGAACCGCGGCGCGTTCAGCGAGACTCGCCCGCACCAGCGTGGCGTGTCCGCCGCCGAACTGCTTCACCAGCCGCCGCAGGGCCGCCGCCTCGCTGTCGCCTTCCAGACGCAACCAGACCAGCCCCCCCTGCCAGTCGTAGAAGGCATCGGCAGCAGTTTCCATCCGCAACGCCATGACCATCCGGTGAGCCTCGCCCGGCGCCATCGAGAGCCGCCAAACCGGGTTCCGCGTCCCATCGGCAAAGGGCTTGCAGTCGCGCACCTCGCGCCAAAGCGTCCTGGAGCGGACTTCTTCCAGTTCGTCGATGTCAAACGACCGGAACATGTCCTTGAGCATCGTCGCGCGATAGACCACCGACGGTCCGAAGCCCTCGGCGCGCAGGAGGGTCGAACCCGCGCCCGATAGCGCGCCGTCGAGCACCTTGCCTGTCACCGTCTCCGGCAGGTGCGCCGCCGCCGATACCTCTGCGCTGGAGCCCATCGCGGCCGCCATGGCCGCCGCCGCCTGTTCCTCCGTTAGGCCGCGCAAGGCCAGCGTGGTCTCGGTCTCGGACTTTGGCAGAACCTTGAAGGTCACGTCGGTCAACGCCGCCAGCGTGCCCCAGGACCCTGCCATTGCTTTCGAGAGATCGTAGCCGGTCACGTTCTTCACCACTCGACCGCCCGACTTGAAGGCTTCGCCCCGACCCGACACGGCACGGATACCCAGGATGTGGTCTCGGGCAGCGCCGATCTTCAACCGTCGCGGCCCAGCGAGGTTCGCCGCCAGCACGCCGCCGATGGTCCCGCGCCCGGCCTCGCCGCCGAGTAGCGGTCCGTA
>CATMOC010000219.1 GCA_950071955.1 uncultured Mesorhizobium sp.
GATCTCGCCGCCGCCGCATCACGACATCTATTCGATCGAAGATCTGGCCCAACTCATCCACGACCTGAAGAACGCGAACCCGCGGGCGCGGATCAACGTGAAGCTGGTGGCCGAGGTGGGTGTCGGCACGGTCGCGGCCGGCGTGGCGACGGGGCTCCAGTTCTCGCCGATCGATGCATCATCCCTCTTGCGGGCGATCGAACGGGCGATTTTCCTCCATCGCGATCCGGGGGTGTGGACGTCGATGCAAAAGCAAGGGATGAAGGCGGACGTCTCCTGGGACCGCAGCGCCGGGCGTTACGCGAGCCTCTACGAGACGCTCATTTCAGAAGAGTGATTGATGATCAGAACCGTTGCCACCACGCCCTATGACGACCAGAAGCCCGGCACATCGGGACTGCGCAAGAAAGTGCCCGTCTTCCAGCAGCCCAACTACGCCGAGAACTTCATCCAGTCGGTCTTCGACAGCCTCGAAGGCTTCAAGGGCAAGACGCTCGTGATCGGCGGCGACGGGCGCTACTACAACCGGGAGGTCATCCAGACCGCGATCCGCATGGCCGCCGCGAACGGCTTCGGCCGCGCGATCGTCGGCAAAGGTGGCATCCTGTCCACGCCTGCTGCCTCCAACGTGATCCGCAAGCACGGCGCCTTCGGCGGGCTCGTGCTTTCGGCCAGCCACAATCCGGGCGGCCCGAACGAGGATTTCGGCATCAAGTACAATGTCGGCAATGGCGGCCCGGCGCCGGAGCGCATCACCGAAGCGGTGTTCGCCCGCTCGAAGGAGATCGACCGCTACCTGATCAGCGACGGCGCCGACATCGACATCGACGAGGTCGGCGAGGGTTCCGTGGACGGAATGACGGTCGAGATCATCGATCCCGTCGCCGACTATGCCGCGCTGATGGAGACGCTGTTCGATTTCGCGGCGATCAGGGCCATGTTCCAGGGCGGGTTCCGCATGGCCTTCGACGCCATGCATGCCGTCACCGGACCCTACGCGAAGGACATTCTCGAGCGGCGTCTCGGCGCGCCAGGGGGCAGCGTCCGCAACTTCGTTCCGCTGCCGGATTTCGGCGGGCATCATCCGGACCCGAACCTCGTCCATGCGAAGGAACTCTACGACCTGATGATGTCGGCCGGCGCGCCCGATTTCGGCGCGGCCTCGGATGGCGACGGCGACCGCAACCTGATCATCGGCAAGGGCATCTTCGTCACGCCGTCGGACTCGCTCGCCATGCTCGCAGCCAACGCGCATCTGGCGCCGGGCTATGCAGGCGGCCTGGCCGGCATCGCGCGCTCGATGCCCACGAGTGCCGCCGCTGACCGCGTCGCGGAAAAACTCGGGATCGGCCTCTACGAGACGCCGACCGGCTGGAAGTTCTTCGGCAACCTGCTCGACGCCGGCAAGGTGACGATCTGCGGCGAGGAAAGTGCCGGAACCGGTTCCGACCACGTCCGGGAAAAGGACGGGCTGTGGGCCGTGCTGCTGTGGCTCAACATCCTTGCCGTGCGCCGGCAGAGCGTGAAGGAGATCGCCGCCGCCCACTGGGCGGAGTATGGCCGCAACTACTATGCCCGCCACGACTACGAGGCGGTGGACACGGACGCGGCGAACCGGCTGATGGCCGAACTGCGCGGCAAGCTTGCCGACCTGCCGGGCATGGAGGTGAACGGCCTGACGATCGCCTTCGCCGACGACTTCGAATACCGCGACCCCGTCGACCAGTCGGTCAGCCGGCACCAGGGTGTGCGCATCGGCTTCGAAGGGGGATCGCGCGTGGTCTTCCGGCTTTCGGGGACCGGCACGTCGGGGGCCACGCTGCGCGTCTACCTGGAGCGCTATGAGAGCGGCCCCGGCCGTCTCGACCTCGCCACCTCCGACGCGCTCGCCGAACTCGTCGCCGCGGCTGACGAAATCGCCGGGATCGCGCGCCACACTGGCCGGACCGAACCGGACGTCGTCACCTGAGCGCCATGGCCGACCCGTTGACCGACGGACGCGGAGCGGTAGCCGAGGCAGGCGGCGTACGTTTTTCAACCTGGTCGAGCTGCGCCGAGCGCATGTGGGTCTGCCTCTTCGACGAAAGCGGCGACCGCGAGACGCAACGCATCGAGATGCGGCGCGCCGAACACGGGGTGTTCGAGGCTTTTGTCGACGGCATCGGCCCCGGCGCGCGATACGGCTTGCGGACGGACGGCCGCTATGATCCCGAAAACGGCTTCTGGCACGATCCCGACAAGCTCCTGATGGATCCCTATGCGCTGGAAATCGACCGGCCCTACAGGCTCGATCCGCGCCTTTGTGCGAGAAGGGGGCAGGGCGGCGACACCGCCGGGCTCATGCCCAAGGCCACGGTTCCCGAACCCATGGCTCCCCTGGCCAGGACAGCCCCGCTGTTCCGCAACGGCGGGCTGATCTACGAGGCGTCGGTGCGCGGCCTGACCATGCTCCATCCGGACATCCCGCCGGAAATCCGTGGCACCGTCGCAGCCCTCGGTCATCCGGTGATCGTCGAACACCTGAAGAAGCTCGGCGTCGACGCGATCGAGCTGATGCCGGTCACGGCCTGGATAGACGACCTCCATCTCCCCGCCCTCGGCCTCTCCAACGTCTGGGGCTACAACCCGGTCTCCCTGATGGCGCTCGATCCGAGGCTGGCGCCCGGCGGCGTAGCCGAGCTTCGGCGCGCGGTGAAGACGCTGCGCGAGGCCGGCATCGGCGTCATCCTCGATCTCGTCTTCAACCACACCGGCGAGAGCGACGTGAAAGGGCCGACGCTCTGTTTCCGCGGCCTCGACAACCTCGCCTACTACCGGCACCTGCCCGGCGATCCGGTCGTGCTTGCCAACGACACCGGCTGCGGAAACACGATCGCGACCCAGCATCCGGAAGTGCACCGGATGATCCTCGACACGCTGCGGCACTTCGTGACGAACTGCGGCGTCGACGGCTTCCGCTTCGACCTCGCCCCGGTCCTCGGACGCGACCACCAGGGCTTCGATCCCGCGGCCTTGTTCTTCCGCGAGATCGAGCAGGACGCGGTGCTGTCGGACCGGGTGCTGATCGCGGAACCGTGGGACATCGGCCCGGGCGGCTACCACCTCGGCAATTTTCCTTCGCATTTCCTGGAGTGGAACGACCGGTTCCGCGACGACGTCAGGCGCTTCTGGCGCGGCGACGAGGCGACGCTGCCCGCCCTCGCGACCCGGCTGGCGGGATCGTCGGACGTCTTCGGGCGCAACGGTCACGGCTACACGCGCAGCGTCAACTTCATCGCCGCGCATGACGGCATGACGCTCGCCGACCTCACTGCCTACGAGCACAAGCACAACGAGGCCAATGGCGAACAAAACCGCGACGGGCATGACGAGAACCTGTCGTGGAACAACGGCGTGGAAGGCGAGACCCGCGACGAAAAGGTGATCGCGGCGCGGGAGCGCGACGTTCGCGCGCTGCTCGCCACGCTGTTCATGTCGCGCGGGACCATCATGCTCACCGCCGGCGACGAGTTTGGGCGGACCCAGAAGGGCAACAACAACGCCTATGCCCAGGACAACGGCAACACCTGGCTGGACTGGAAGAACTGCAACCGCGACCTGGCGGCCTACGCCGCCGCCCTTGCGGGATTCCGCAAGAGGTCGCAGGTTTTGCACGAAACCGGCCTTCTTGCCGGCAAGCGCATCGAAGGTGCTTCGCACCCCGACGTGGAATGGCTGGACCCGCTGGGAAGGCCCATGGAGGAAGGGAGCTGGAACGACGCGCGGAACCGTCGCCTGACGATGCTGCTTTCGGCCGGGGAGGGGGAACGCGTCGCGGTGCTCGTCAACGGCGACAGGCGCCAGACCGTCTTCAACTTGCCCGCCGCGAACTGGCGGACCGTCGCCGCATCGCGGGGACAGGAACTGCGTCTTGAGGAAGAGGCAGTCGCAATCGTGCCCGGCCGTTCCGTGATGGTTCTGGCCGAGCGCTGACCTGGGAGGTTCAGCCGCGCGCGCTTTCCAGATGCCGCTGGAGCATTCGTACGTTGCGGTTGTTTGCCTTGTAGAACACGTCGAAGACGGAACCGAGGATCGGTACGCTGCCGACGACCGTGTCGAGCGCCACGTTCGCGATCATCCGTCCCACGACGTGCGACGGCGCGCCGATCCGTACCGCGTGGTAGACGATGTGGGCCGACACGAGGCCCGAGGCGACGTCGCCGACGCCGGGGAGAAGCCCGGCGACGGCGTCGAGACCGAAGCGAATGCCGGTACCCGGAATCCGCCAGCGCGAATCGAGGTTGCGGGCGAGGTCGCCGAGTTCCGCGATGCGCCGGTCGACGTCGGATGCCGGTATGGCCATCAATCGGCGACCAGCGCGATGCGGGATTCCGTCGCCGCGTATAGGAACATGCGCCGCGCGATGTGGACGGACGCCTTGCCCTCTCCGGCGGCACGGCACGCCTCGCGCGCCGCGAAATACCACTTGCCCCTCAGGGGCGGCCACCGGTTTTCCAGTGTCTCTGCGGCTTCGATCGCCGTTCGCAGTTCCATGAGGCGCGCGGGCGTTCCCAGGACGATGCGGACGGGTTCGTGGAAATGGTCCATGCTGCTCCTGCCGGGATGCAATGTGGCAGCGCAGCAACGGCCGACGGCCTGAAATGTTCCATGGCGCAGGAAACATCGGCCGGGACGAGGGCCGCCGGGACATAGCGCTTCTGCCGTTCCCGTCAGCGATCCCCGTACTCGGGCTCCCGCTTCGCCTTGAACGCGGCAAGGCCCTCGGCCAGGTCTCGGCCCTCGACATGGCGCGCAAAGTGTTCGATCTCGGCGCGCAGCCGACGCCGGCGCTCGTCGCTCCTTTTCGGCTGCCCAGTGAGTTGCTTGACGTGCCGCAGCACTTCCGGGCTCGCGCGGCAAATTTCGCGCGCGATCTCCTGTGCCCGCTCCATAAGCCGGTCGCCTGCCACGATCTCGGCGACCAGGCCCCATCGAGCCGCCGTCGGAGCGTCGATCAGGGAGGCAGTGTAGAAGAGCTGCGCCGCGCGCGCGCGACCGATCTTCTCTTCCAGCCGCACCGTCGCCCCTCCCGCTGGCACGATGCCGAATCTCGCGTGGCCGTCGCCCATCCTGGCATCGTCGGCGGCGATGACGATATCGCAGGCGAGCAGCAGTTCGAGCCCGCCCGCCACGGCCGTGCCGTTTGCGGCGCCGATGACCGGCACCGGCAGGTCCTCGATCATCTGGATGACGTCCTGATTGTAGCGCAGCACGTCGACGAGCTTCGTGCCGCCGGCTCTAAGCGCCGCCTCGAATTCGATCAGGTCGCCGCCGGCACAGAAGGCCCGTCCGGATCCGGTCAGGATGACCGCCCGCAGCCCCGGCAGGCCTGCCACCCTACGAAGCCGGCGCTCCATGGATTGCATCATCGCTTCGGAGGCGGCGTTCAGGTTCTTCGGGCGGCCGAGCGTCAGCGTAGCGATACCGTTCTCGTAATGGAGCCGCACCGGCTCCTCTGCCGCATCGCGCAACAGATAGGACTGAGGCAGCGGCTTCAGCGCGGCCTCGAGCGCCGCGATCTGCTCCGACGTGGCGTCCGAAAGTTCGATTTCGACCAGCGTGCGCTTCTGCGCGTCCATCGAAACCTCGACGAAGGCCGCGGCGTCGACGCCGCAGATGCGCTCCACCTCCAGCCGCACCTTCTCCTTGATCGCCATGTCGCGCAGGGCCGGTTTGAAAATCTTTCCGACCGCCGTCACCGGCAGGGCATCGATGACGAGCACGCTCTTTGGCCGCGCGGGCGGCTCGTGCACGGTCTTCTCCAGATGGTCCTTCAGGGCCTCGACATCGATGGCGGCGCCAGGCGCTGGCACGACGAACAGCGCCGGAACCTCGCCGGCATATTGGTCCGGCATGCCGACGGCCGCGCTGATCTGCACGCCGGTGAACCGGTTGGCGACGTCCTCGATCGCGGCGGGATCGATGTTGTGGCCGCCGCGTACGATCAGGTCTTTCTCGCGGCCGGTCAGCACCAGCCGCTCCTGCGCCGTCATGTAGCCGACGTCGCCCGTCGTCAGCCAGCCGTCGGCGCCCAGCGTTCCGACGTTGTGTGCCGGGTCGACATAGCCTGGAAAGACCTGCGGACCCTTGACCTGCACCAGACCGCTCTCGCCCGGTCCGCAGGTTTCGTCCTCCTTGCCAAGCCGCACGATGCGCGTCCGCGAGAACGGCGCGCGAAAGCCGACGCTGCCGGCGACCGGTTCGCCGCGGCCGGGGTTGAAGGCGATGGCGGCTGCTGTCTCCGTCATGCCGTAGGTCTCGAACAGGCGGATGCCGGTGGTCGCCTCGAAACGGCTCCCCACCGCCTCCGGCAGCACCGCGCCGCCGGTGACGGCCATGCACACGGTCGAGACGTTTGTCCCCTGCCGAAAACTGTTGGTGAGTGCCGCGATCGAGGTCGGCACCCCGCTGACAACCGTGGCGCCGAAGGCTTCGACCAAACCCCAATAGCTCTCGACGACGGCGGCCGGCCGCAGCGCGTAGGGCGAGGG
>CATMOC010000220.1 GCA_950071955.1 uncultured Mesorhizobium sp.
CCGGCGGTGCCTCCGGGGTTGGGCTTTCCTTCGCCGAGCGCTTCGTCGCCGAGGGAGCAAAGGTCGTCATCGCGGATGTTCGCGGCGCGGAAGCGGCGGCGGAAAGTCTGGGAGACAAAGACACCTGCATCGGGATCGAGGCGGACGTCGCTTCCGAAAGCAGCGTTGACCGCATGATCGAGGCCACTCTGGAAAACTTCGGCCAGCTCGACATCCTGATCAACAACGCCGCAATCTCCTCGACCTTGAAACCCACTCCGTTCGAGATGACGTCGCTGGACGACTGGGAACGGATATTCCGGATCAATACGTTCGGAACGTTTCTATGCTGCAGGGCCGCGGCGGGGCCCATGCGCGACGCCGGCCGGGGACGGATCATCAACATCACGTCCGGCACCGCCTTCAAGGGCACGCCTCTGATGATGCCCTACGTCGCCAGCAAGGGAGCCATCATCAGCATGACACGTGCGCTGGCCAACGAACTGGGCGGACACAACATCCTGGTGAATGCCATCGCGCCCGGCTTCACGGCGACCGATGCCATGAAGCGGAACACCGAATTCTATTCGGCCGCGAAGGATACCGCCGTCGCCACCCGAGCACTCAGGCGGGAGGCTCGTTCGGAAGATCTGGTCGGCGCCGCCGTTTTCCTCGCGAGCGACGATTCCGCCTTCATCACCGGACAGATACTGGCCGTCGATGGCGGCTCGGTCTACCACTGAAGGGATCGACCCTCACTGCACGGGGGCGCGGTGCGGCTTTCAGGCGGTCACCCTGTATTCATGCGCGCCGAGGGCGGCATCGGGTTCGACCGGCATGCCGAGCACGATGAGCGGAAAGCCGTCTTCGAGTTCCCGGCGGCGCGCCGCGGCCAGCATTTCATACATATCCGGATGCACGCGGAGCCCCTCGGGAAGCCTGTTCTGCTCCTCCATCCTGAGCAGTTCCGTGCTCGCGCGATCCAGGAAGTCCGCGAAACCGATCGGGTGCATGAGCTCTCCTCAACTATCTTCCATGGAAGATCGCACGACGACGACGTCCGGTCAATGCGAATAGGACGCCGATAGTGCCGGTATCGGACGCCGTCCTCGATCGGGGTCCCACACGAGCCGCCGATTGTCACCGCGCTGCGGCAAGCGCGTCTGATGGTTGCCCTCCCTCAATGCATCCATGAGCAAGCCGGTGGTCGTACGTCACGGTTCGGACAGTGCGGCAGGGGAGAATACGCAGATCCCGCTTGCTGCTTCACCGGAAGTCGACCTTGAACCGGAATGGTAGCGGCGAGCGTTGGTCGTTGTTGCCGTCGACCATCTCGAGCCGATAGAGCCCCGGACCTTTTACCGGAAAGCGTGCGTCGGTCACGCCGCCCTGCCGTGGTGGGCCGATCCAGCCGCTCGCTGCACCCTCGGCGTCCCACAGGCGCACATGGATGTCGAGATCGGGGGGCACGTCTTCCACGAGGACCGAAACCTCGCCCCCGCGCGGCGCCTCGATGGCGAACCAGTCCGCGTCGCCGCGCGGCAGGATCGTCGCCTCCGCCGCATGACCCGCCGCGAGCGGCGCGGCCGATCCAAAGCCGCCGTTCGGCTCGAAGCGGTCGCCGGTCGCGGTGAAGACGGTCCTGAGCGTGGCATGGTCAATCGAGCGCTCGTCATTGTTGCCGTCGACGATCTCGATGAAGTAGGGGCCTGCCGCCGGCAGGTCGGCGAACCCTTCGGTCAGCCCGCCCTTGCGATAGGGCGCGACCCAGTCTCGGATGACTTGGCGGTCCGCGTTCCAGACCCGGTAGTGGAGGTCGAGGCTCTCCGGCCCCTCGTCGATGGTGACGGCGAGTTCGCCCTGCCCGGGCGCCTCGACATGGAACCAGTCGTGATCGCCCCTCGGCAGGATGTTGAACAGGACCTCCCCGCCCGGCGTCAGCGGAGTCGCGGCGCCGATGTCGTCGTTCGGTTCGTACTGGTCGGGTTGCGGCGTGAACGCGATATCCAGATCGTAGAGCGCCCTGCTCGAAGCATCGGAGTTACCGTCCGCCAGTTCGACGAAGTAGCGCCCGGATGAAGGCAGATCGGCGAAACCTTCCGTGTCGCCACCTCGGCGGAGCGGAGCGATCCAGTCGCGCAGGACGGCCTTGTCGGCGGTCCAGACGCGCATGTGGAGATCGATCTCTGGCGGCACATCGCTGGCATGCACGCTCAATTCGCCAGGATGGTCGACATCGATGGCGAGCCAGTCGCTGTCTCCGCGCGGAAACACCGCCAGTTGGAAAGCTCCGGTACTCGCGACGAGCGCTGCCGCACCGAAACTGTCGTTCGGCTCGGCGGCATCCGCGACCGGTTCGAAGCGGGCGGAGAAGGAGAACGGGACGACGCTCTCGGCATCGTTGTTCCCGTCCGTCATCTCCACCGAATAGACGCCCGGCACGGCGACTTCCGCTTCCAGGACGACGTCGCCACCCGCGCGAGCCGGGCCTTGCCAGTCCCGCACGACGTTTCCTGCTGCGTCCCAGAGGCGCATGTAGACATCGAGATCCTTCGGCACGTTTTCCGCACGAAGCGTCAGCAGGCCGGACTCTGGCGCCCACACGCTCATCCAGTCGCGGTCCCCGCGCGGGAAGATCGCGGGCGCGAAGTCAGCCGGTAGCGGAATGGGTCGCGCCGCGCCGATGCTGTCGTTGGGCTCGAGCGGATCGTTCGACGGCTCGAAGGCAAAGGCGAGCGAGAAGGACTCCGCGCTGTCGGCATTGTTGTCGCCGTCGACGATTTCGACCATGTAGCGGCCGGGCGCCGGAAGGGCAAAGGCTGCCGCGAATTCGTCGCCGGGACGCTCGGCACTCTGCCAATCGCGGACCACGCGCCTATCGGCGTCCCAGACGCGGGCAAAGAGATTGATCTCGCCTGACGGACGCTCCGCGGTCACTTGCAGAAGGCCCGCGATCGGCAGCTCGAGCGCATACCAGTCGGGGTCACCGCGCGGTGCGATGCGCGCATCCACGAGGGCGTCGATGGGCAGATCCTGCGCTGTCCCGTAACTGTCGTTGCCGTCGCGCTCGGCGATCGGTACAGGGCGGGAGGGCCGGAATGTGGAAGCCGACGGAACCGCCACGCTGTCCGCCCAAACTGGCTTGCGCACAATACGGTTGCCGAAAAAGCCTTCGCGGCGCGTCGACCTGACGGCCACGTTTCCCGCTTCGGATGCCGCGGCGACGTCGACCGTTTCTGCTGCCGGCTGTGTGGCCGGCTCGGCTCGCATGCCCGAAGGGCCATTCTCCCCACCTCCATCTGCCGCCGAAGACCCGTCCGCAGCGCCAACTTTGTTTCGGTGAGGGGTCGGTGCATCGGCAGAAAGCTGCGCGGTCGCAACCGCATTCGCCACCATCGGCGCGGGGTTGAGGTAGACTTCCTCGACGAGGCGGACGAGCAGTTCCGGCCGCTGACTGCCGCGCGTTGCGTCGAACACCCGGCCCGCGGCGCGGCGGAACATCAGGCCGACCTCGACGCCCGGACTGCCGATCTCGGCGAGCAGTGCC
Source organism: uncultured Mesorhizobium sp. (assembly GCA_950071955.1). GTDB lineage: Bacteria > Pseudomonadota > Alphaproteobacteria > Rhizobiales > Rhizobiaceae > Aquibium > Aquibium pacificus. The sequence continues at coordinate 3,527 of CATMOC010000220.1, forward strand.
TCGGTATAGGGCGAATGCTTGCCACCGCCGTCGCTGGCGACCTCACCGGCCGCTGCCGCATAGGCGACGATGGCGCCGCGCCCGGACAACTGCATGGCCGAGAGGCCCTGGAGCGGTCGCGCGGCGCGCTCTTCCCGCATCGATTGCGCCACCACGTCGACGTAGGGATTGTCGCGGCAGGCGTCGAGCACGATCAGCGCCACACGCGCGCTGCGCTCGGTCTCCGCTACCACCTCGCCGATGTCGATGGCGCTGTAGCGAAGGGCCCGCTCGCTGGAAATGTCGACGTCCACCGGGAGCATGAAGTTCTGGCCGCCGATCTGCATGCCGTGCCCGGCATAGAAGAGGAAGGCGATGTCGGCGCCGACCACGGCCTGACCAAAAGCATCGATGGCCGAGATCGCGGCGCGCCGGTCGACGTCGAGGACCAGGGTGACCTCGAAGCCGAGTTCATCCAGTACGCCGGCGATCGCGGTCGCATCATTGGTGGTATTGGCGAGGCGCCCCGCGCCGGTGTAGGCGCCATTGCCGATGACCAGCGCCATCCGACGCTCGCCTGCGAACGCTTCCCAGTTCCAGGCTGCCGCCACGACCAGGAGCAGCCCCAAAAGACACTTGCGCATGTCTCCCCCACGCGCCGTTGCATCCGCTCCCTCTCACACTATCCCTGCGCAAATGAGGCGGAGAGAGCTATGCCTCCATGCGATCGTGCCCCGGAACGTGGTGGAGCGGACGGCGTAGTCCACCGTAGTATTCGGCATTGCGCTCTGATTGCGGGATCATCGCGCAATTGGCCGACGCTTTCCAGAGTGATGTGGCGGGCGCGCTGGACGGCCCATTCATCATCCAGTTCGAACCGCAGCGTGCCGACCTCTCGGAGAATCCTCGACTACCTCTACAAGCCGGATGACAGCCCGTCCCGCGCGACTGAGGAAGCCATAAACGCGCTCAGACTTGGGTGACCAATAGTACGCCAGCTATCCCCACAGCTGCTTTGAGGCGATGGCGGCGCCCTCCCTCAGCGATTTGAGCTTCGCCCAGACCACATCCTCCGCCACCCACTCCCAGCCGGTGAAAGTGCCGAAACCGCAATCGACGCCCGCGATGACCCGTTCCCTGTCCCCGACTGCATCGACCACTGCCAGGATGCGGTTGGCCACGACCTGGGGATGTTCGACGAAATTGGACTTGGAATCGATCACGCCCGGGATGATGGCCATGTCTTCAGGCGGTCTGTTCGCCTTGAGGGCTGTCGTTTCATGCTGGTGCCGCGGATTGGCGAACTCAAGCCCGATCGCGCCGACCTTGGCCTGGTAGACGATCGGCAACAGCACCTCCATCTCCACGTCGTAGCAATGCGGCCCTTCCCAGTTGCCCCAGCACACGTGCAGCCGCACGCTTTCGCGCGGAATGTTCTCGAGCGCCTTGTTCAGCGCGTTGACATGCTTCTGGGTCTGCTCGACGAATTCTTCGTCGGTGAGGTCCTGATAGAGCAGCACCCGCTCCATCGCGAGATCGGGTGCGTCGACCTGCAGGATGTAGCCGGCATCCACCACCGCCTTGTATTCCTGCGCTATCTCCTTGGCGATGGCGTCGAGATAGGCCTCGTCGGTGTCGTAATAGGCATTCAGCATGGTGGAGGCGATGATGCCGGGCGACGGCGCGTTCATGAACCAGTTGGAGACGTTCGCGGCGGCGCTTCCCGCTTGGCGCTTTATGCGGTCGATCTCCTTCTGCAACTGTGCAGTGCCGTGATAGTGAACTTCGTCGATCGCCTCGGGCGCATCGAACACCCGGCCCGTCTTGGGGATGCGCGCCTGCATGCGCTCGGTGAACTTGGGAAAATCCACGAACTCCCTGCCGAAAGGCCGGCTCGACTTGCCGCCGAAACCGCTCCAGCGCTGCGGCACATAGGTCTGGAATCCAACGCGGCCCTGCTCGCCGTCATTGGCAATGTCGATGCCGACTTCAATCTGCTTCTTGATGATGTAGGCGACCCGGTCGTCGGTCACGTCGTCAAGTTTCTTCAGGTCGACCCGCTTGCCCTCCTCCTGTTCGATCAGCATCGAACTCAGCGGCTCGCCACGCGGCATGCTGCCGGTGTGGGTGGTCAGAATCCTGTCGGTGCTCAGTTTCATTCGAACGCGCCTCCCCTTGCGAATCCAGATTGGAAAATCAAAGAATCCTATTTATACTTCATCAGTCGTTATAGCCGCTCGGCCAGTTCAAGAGAAGCGGCACGCGACATTCAAAGGGAGGGAAGAATGTCTCAAATAATCAGCCGTGTCGGTGTCGCTACCGTGCTGGCGTTCGCCTGGCAGTTCGCCGCAGTCTCGCCGGGCGCCGCGCAGAACGCGTTTTCCGATGTCGACCTCGCCCCCGACAAGCGCGGCGGCATCACGGAGATGGAGGATATCTCCAAGTATTGCGGGACCAAGGAACTCAAGGTCGCCTATTCCGACGGCTGGGGTGGCAACTACTGGCGCCAGATCACCCGTGCGGAGTTCGAGGATGAGGCGGCCAAGTGTCCCAACATCAAGGAAGTCCGCTACACCGACGGCGAGTTCAAGGCCGAGAAGCAGATCGCCGACATTCGCGGCCTTATCGCGCAGGAATTCGACGTCATCGTCGTCTTTGCCGATACCGGCGTGGCTCAGCTCAAGGTCATGCGCCAGGCGCTGGACGCCGGCATCGCCGTCGTTCCCTTCACCACGGGCGATGCGCCGTTCGGCGAGATCGGCAAGGACTACCTAACGCGGGTTACCGAGACGCAGATCGGCCTCGGCGCGATGCTCGCCGAGTGGATGGTCAAGACGCTCGACGGCAAGGGCAACGTGATCGTCCAGGGCGGCACGCCTGGCAACCCGATGACCGCGTCGCAGGCCGTCGGCTGGCGCGAGGTCTTCGCCGCCAACCCCGGCATCACCGTGCTCGAAGGCCCGGTCGATACCAACTGGGATCCGGCGCAGGCGCAAAAAGTCACCGCTGCCGCGATCGCAAAG
>CATMOC010000221.1 GCA_950071955.1 uncultured Mesorhizobium sp.
AGCTCATCGAGGGCATCTTCAAGGGCGAGACGATCAACACGCCCTCCATGCTCTGTGTGGAAGACTACATCGACGCGCTCGAATGGGCGAAGTCGGTCGGCGGGCTCGAAGGGCTGGTCGCCCGCGCCGATGCCAACTTCGGAGTGCTCGACCGGTTCGTCGAAGCTTCGTCCTGGCTCGGCCACCTCGCGGTCGATCCCGCGACGCGGTCCAACACCTCGGTCTGTCTGTCGATCGTCGATCCCGACATCATGGCGCTCGACATCGAAGCGCAAGCGATCTTCGCCAAGAACCTCTCAGCGACTCTCGAGAAGGAGGGGGCGGCCTACGACATCGGCGCCTATCGCGACGCGCCTCCCGGTCTGAGAATCTGGGCCGGCGCGACCGTCGAGACCTCCGACCTTCAGGCGCTGCTCCCCTGGCTCGACTGGGCTTTCGCCACGCAGAAGGCCGCGCTCAAGGCCGCGGCCTAGCCAAGATACCACTCATCCGGCCGCTTCGCGGCCACCTTCTCCCACAAGGGGAGAAGGGGCGCCGGCCTTAATCGTCCCGCCAGTCGCCGATGCAGGTGATTGGCAGAACCGACGGTGCAGCACCCCCCTTCTCCCCTCGTGGGAGAAGGTGCCTGAGCGAAGCGAAGGCGGATGAGGGGTGTTTCGCCACGAAACCCAAAGGATCAGACCCATGCCCCGCGTTCTCGTATCCGATGCCCTTTCCACGACCGCCGTGCAGATCTTCAAGGATCGCGGCGTGGAGGTCGACTACCTGCCGGAGATCGGCAAGGACAAGGACAAGCTCGCCGCCATCATCGGCCAGTATGACGGCCTCGCCATCCGCTCGGCCACCAAGGTGATGGCCAAGCTGATCGAAGCCGCGACCAATCTCAAGGTGATCGGCCGCGCCGGTATCGGCGTCGACAACGTCGACATCCCCGCTGCCTCGCGCAAGGGCATCATCGTGATGAACACGCCCTTCGGCAACTCCATCACCACCGCCGAGCACGCGGTGGCGCTAATGTTCGCCGTCGCCCGGCAGATCCCGGAAGCGAACGCCTCCACCCACGCCGGCAAGTGGGAAAAGAACAAGTTCATGGGCGTCGAGATCACCGGCAAGACGCTGGGCGTGATCGGCTGCGGCAACATCGGCTCGATCGTGGCGACGCGCGCCATCGGGCTCAAGATGCACGTCGTCGGTTTCGATCCGTTCCTGTCGGAGAGCCGCGCGGCCGAACTCGGCATCGAGAAGGTCGAGCTCGACGAACTCTTCGCCCGCGCCGACTTCATCACGCTGCACACGCCGCTGACCGACAAGACCCGCAACATCGTCAACGCCGCCTCGATCGCGAAGATGAAGGACGGCGTGCGCATCATCAACTGCGCCCGCGGCGGCCTGATCGTGGAAGCCGACCTCGTCGAGGCGCTGAAGTCCGGTAAGGTCGCGGGCGCCGGCGTCGACGTGTTCGAGGTCGAGCCGGCGACCGAAAATGCGCTCTTCCATATGCCGAATGTCGTCTGCACGCCGCATCTCGGCGCCTCTACCTCGGAGGCGCAGGAGAACGTTGCGCTGCAGGTCGCCGAGCAGATGTCGGACTACCTCATCAAGGGCGCGGTCTCCAACGCGATCAACATGCCCTCGATCACTGCCGAGGAAGCGCCGCGGCTGAAGCCCTTCGTCAAGCTCGCCGAGGTGCTTGGCGCCTTCGTCGGCCAGGTCACCGAGGATCCGATCAAGGAGGTCGAGATCCTGTTCGACGGCTCGACTGCCTCGATGAACACGAAGGCGCTGACCAGCGCCACGCTCGCCGGTCTGATCCGACCGCAGGTCTCGGACGTCAACATGGTCTCCGCACCGATCATGGTGAAGGAGCGCGGCATCATCCTGTCGGAGGTCCGGCGCGACAAGTCGGGCGTGTTCGACGGCTACATCAAGCTGACGGTCAAAACCGAGCACATGACGCGCTCGATCGCCGGCACCTGCTTTTCGGACGGAAAGCCACGCTTCATCCAGATCAAAGGCATCAATCTCGACGCCGAGGTTGGCCAGCACATGCTCTACACCACCAATGCCGACGTCCCGGGCATCATCGGCCTGCTCGGCACCATCTGCGGTTCGCGCGGCGTCAACATCGCCAACTTCCAGCTCGGCCGCGACCGGCCGGGCGGCGACGCCATCGCGCTGCTCTATCTCGACGAGCCCTTCCCGCAGGACGTGCTGGCCGAGCTGCGCGGCAACCCGAAGATCGATTCGGCGAAACCGCTGCGTTTCGACGTCAACGGGGGCTGAATCCGGGTGGATTCCCCGACTGGCCTGTTAAGGTTAGCCGCTCTTTAACGCTTCTGCGGCATCCTTTCCTATCACAGACCTGTGAAGGGGACGGAGCTGAGCGGGTGAAGAAGCGCGAGGTGGCGGCGGAGGCGAAAATGCCGCCGTCCGGCCAGGAGGACGAGAAGATCGCCGCGACCGCGAGGCTCGGCGGTGGCGGCTTTCCGTCCGGTACCGATCGTGACCGGACCGCGCAGCTCGTCGAGATCGGCAGCGACTGGCTCTGGGAGACTGACGCGGCCCATCGCTGGACCTGGGTCGGCGATGCGTGCATCGAACAGACCGGCATCAAGCGATCGGCCATTGTCGGCCGGTCGCGCATCCAGGCGCTGACGATGCGGGCGCAGGACGATCCGCTCGCGGCGGCGCATCTCTCGGACCTTGCCGCCCGGCGGCCCTTCCGCAGCTTCATCGACGAGGTCAGGGCCAGCCAACCCAACTGCAGATTCGTCGAGCTCTCCGGCGTTCCGCGCTTCGACGCGGCAGGGCACTTTGCCGGATACCAGGGCACCGCGCGCAACGTGACGCCGCTGATGGCGATGTCGGCGGCGCCAACCAGCGCAGCAGACAAACCCGCGGCCACCTTGGGCAGGGAGACCGCCGTCTCCCATGCCGAACGGCTGACGGCGGCGCTCGACCACATGGAAGATGCCTTCACCTATTGCGACGGCGACGATCGCATCGTGCTCTACAACGAAGCGTTCCTGACACTCTTCCGGGGCGTGGAGGACATCGTCCGCCCCGGTCTCCACTTCGACCGGTTCCTCGATGCCTGCCTCGAACGCGGGCTGTTCGACCTCGGCGGGATCGAACCCGACGAATGGCGGAAATCCCTGGCGGAAGCGCACAGGAAGGAGAACGCCGAACCGGCGATATGGCGTCTGGCCGACGGCCGGCAGCTTCTGCGGCGCGAGCACCGCACCGAGGACGGCGGATCCATCGCAATCTGTACCGACATCACCGCGCGGGAGGAAAAGGAGAACCAGACGAGGCAGGCGCTCGCGGCGGCGGAAGCCGTTCGGGAGCGGATGCAGGCGGGGATCGATGCGCTGCCGGACGGTTTCGTTCTGTGGGACAAAGACGACCGGCTCCTCGTCTACAATGATGCCTTCCGACGCGAATATGCGCTGTTGGAGGGTTCCAAACTGGGGCAAAGCTTCGAAGAACTCGTGTCGGAGTATGCACATTCCGGTGCGGTCAGCAGTTTGCGCGGGCGGGAAGCAGAATGGATCCGCGAACAGGTCGAGGCACGGACCAGGGAACTCGACCAGGAGATCCTATACGAAGCACCCGATGGTCGCTGGATGCTGCGCCGCGACCGCCTCACAGCGACCGGAGACCGCGTCGGAACGAGAACCGACGTGACCGAGATGAAGCGGCGGGAGGAGGAACTCGCGCAAGCCAAGAGCTGGGCCGAGCATCTTCTCGCAGACTTCGAGCATACGCTGAACACCATGCGGATGGGCGTCGTCCTTCTCGATCCCGACCTCGAGGCGGAGATAATCAACAAAGCGTTCTACGATCTCTGGAAACTCGATCCCGGCGATGTGAACGTCGGCGATCATTTCCGCGCGCTGATGGACGTGAACCGGCACAACGGGATCTACAACGTGTCGGAATCGCGGTGGGAGGAATACGTCGAGGAGCGCCTTGCAGAGATACGCCGGGGAGACGTGGCGCCGCGTGAGTTCCATCGTGCCGACGGATCGACGCTCATATACTCGGTGACCGCCCTTTCCGGGGGCAAGCGTCTCGTCTGTTACTACGACGTCTCGGAAATGAAGCAGCGGGAGGCGGCCCTCAACGTCGCCGTCGGGCGGATGGGACTTGCCGATGCCGTGATCAACGCGGTCAAGGATCCGATTTTCGTGAAGGACCAGGATCTGCGGTTCGTCTTCGTCAACAAGGCGTTCGCGGCAATGTTCGACAGGATGCCCGGCGAGATGCTTGGTCTGACGGGCGGCGACTTCGTCACGCCGGAAGAAGCCGAACTGTTCGAGGCGAACGAGCGGCGGGTTCTGGAGACCGGCGAACCGTACGAGGTGGAGGAGGATTTCGAGTTCAAGGGTATCGGGCGCTCGAGGGTGGTACGCAAGAACCGGGTGAGCACCGAGAGCGGCAACACCTATGTGAGCGGTTTCGTCTTCGACGTTACCGAAATCCGCCGTCGCGAGAGGGAAGCCGAACAGGCGCGCAACCAGCTTGCGCACGTTCTCGAAACGCTGCCCGCGGGCGTGATCATCTACGACGAGGACGACCGGTTCGTGCTGTCGAACCGGAGCATACACGAATCGCTCCCCGCGATCGCGCATCTCATGCGGCCGGGATGCGCGCTCCGTCCGGCTCTTGAGGAAGGCCATCGGGCCGGCTACTTCAGGCAGTCCGACGATCCCGCGCTCGACGCACTTTACGAGGTCGACCGCGAGGCGTGGATCGAGGGATACCTCCAGCGCTATCATGTCGACCATCACGTCTCGGAAAGGCAGAACGCTGATGGCCGCTGGTTTCAGGTTCACGATACGCGCACCAGGGACGGGCTCTTCGTCGGTGTGCGGGTCGACATCACGGAGCTGAAAGAGCGCGAGGCCGCACTCAAGGAGAGCATGCGCGAGAACGAGCTGTTCCGCAGCCTCATCGACAGCGTCCCGGTGGCGATCTACGCCAAGCGCCCGGATCTCCGCATCGTCTACGTGAACCAGGGATGGCCGGACCTGACGGGTATCCCGAAGGAGAACGCGATCGGTCATACCGACGGCGAAGTCTTCGGACCCGACGGCGAAATCTTCATGGAAGGCGACCGCAAAGTCCTTGAAAGTCGCGAACTCCTGGAAATCGAGGAAGTCGCGACCGCGCCCGACGGCAGCATCCGGTACCAGATCGCCCGCAAGGGGCTGATGACCGCGTCCGACGGATCGCTCTATCTGATCGGATCGAGTTCCGACGTGACCGAGATGAAGCGGCGGGAGGAGGAACTTCGCGCCGCGGAACAGCGCGCTGTCCTGGCAGACCGCGCCAAGTCGGAATTTCTTGCCAACATGAGCCATGAGATCCGCACCCCGATGAACGGGGTGCTTGGGATGGCGGAACTGCTGGCGAAGACGGAACTGAACCAGAAGCAGAAGACGTTCACGGACATCATCACAAAGTCCGGCAACGCGCTGCTTACGATCATCAACGACATCCTCGACTTCTCCAAGATCGACGCCGGGCAGCTCGTGCTCGATCCCGCGCCGTTCCACCTGGGCGAGTCCGTCGAGGACGTCGCGACCCTGATGGCTACTCGCGCGAAGGAAAAGGATCTTGAACTCATCGTCCGGGTCGATCCGGAGTTGCCACGCACGGTCGTGGGCGATGCAGGCCGCCTGCGCCAGATCGTGACGAACCTCGTCGGCAATGCGGTCAAGTTCACCGATTCGGGACACGTGCTGGTCGATGTCTCCGGTGATGTCGTCGGCGAGAATGTCAAGCTGCGCTTCCGAGTGACCGATACCGGGATCGGCATTCCCGAGGACAAGCTCGGCCATGTGTTCGAGAAGTTCAGCCAGGTGGACGCCAGTTCCACCCGCCGCCACGAAGGCACCGGCCTTGGGCTGGCGATCACCTCGCGGCTCGTTGCGCTGATGGGCGGAGAGATCGGGGTGGAGAGCGAGTTCGGCAAGGGCTCCACCTTCTGGTTCGACATCCCCCTGCCGCTCGGCGACCTCGAGACCAGGCGCAAGGTTACCCCGCACGACGTGACCGGCGCGCGGGTCCTCATCGTCGACGACAATTCCGTCAACCGGGCGATCCTCATGGAGCAGATGAACGCCTGGGGCTTCGACGCCTGCGCGGCCGAGAACGGTCCAGAGGCGCTGGCCGTGCTCAAGGAGACGGCGCGGCTCGGGGTGCGGGTCGACTGCGTGGTGCTCGACTACCAGATGCCCGGAGTGAGCGGCAGCGACGTCGCCGCCGCCATGCGGACCGTGCCGGCGCTGGTTCACACGCCGATCATCATGCTGACCTCCGTCGACCAGTCCCTGAGCCTGGCGCAGAACCGCGATCTCGGCATCGGCACGCAACTCATAAAGCCGGCGCGTTCGTCGGCGCTTCTGGAAGCGCTCGTGTCGCATATTCAGCGCCACCACGACGACATCGCCATTCCAATCGTGTCCGGCGAACGGTCTCCCGCTGACGAGGAAATAGCTCGTCCCGCGGCG
>CATMOC010000222.1 GCA_950071955.1 uncultured Mesorhizobium sp.
CACCTTCGCGCACCACCAGGATACGGTCGCAGATACCCAGATGCTCCGTCAGTTCGCTGGTGGTCAGCAGCACGGATCCGCCCGCGTCGGTGAAGTCCCGAAGCAAACGGTAGATCTCGGCCTTCGCACCCACGTCAACACCGCGGGTGGGCTCCTCCACCAGCAGCAGATCGACACCCGAACTCATCCAGCGCCCGAACATGACCTTCTGCTGGTTGCCACCGGAGAGAGAGGAGACTAGCTGGCGCGAGTCGCGCGCCCTAATGCGCATGGACTGCATCAGATTGCCGATGCTCTTGCGGTCGATCACGGCAGCTCGGGCGAGCGGAATGGTGCGCAGATGACCGATGCCGATGTTCTGCTCGATGGTGAGCGTGAGGAAGAGGCCTTCGGATTTCCGGTCTTCCGGGATGAAGCCGATCCCCTGGCGCGTGTTGCCGACGGCGGAAGACGACAACGGCACGGCCGCGCCGTCCTCACCGATCTTGCTGGCAACGCCATCCCCCGCGTGGTGGAGACCGGCGAGGGCGCGAACGATGTCACGCTGACCCTGGCCCTCGATACCCGCGAGACCGACGATCTCGCCGCGGCGGAGAGTGAAGGACACCTCCGATCCGCCTACCCGCGCCCGGTAGTCCCGCACCGTCAGGAGATCGCCCTTCAGGCCGGCGCTGCGCGGCGGATACATCTGGCCCAGTTCCCGGCCGACCATCAGCGACACGAGGGATTCACGCGACAACTCCGACGTCGGCCGCGTCTCGACATGGCGGCCGTCCTTGAGCACGGTGGTTACGTCGCACAGCCTGAATATCTCGTCGAGACGATGGCTGATGTAGAAGACCAGTTTGCCCGCGCGCTTCTGTTCGCCAATCAGGTGAACGAGCCTGTCCACGCCGGGTCCGTCGAGCGCGGCCGTCGGTTCGTCGTAAATGACGATATCCGAGCGGGCGACGGAGGCCTTGGCGACCTCGACCATGTGTTGTTCGGAAACGCTGAGATCGCCGCAGGTCACGTCAGGATCGATTCCAAGGCCGATGTGCTCCAGCGCGGCGCTCGCCATGCGGCGCATGGCCTTGCGATCCATGATCCCGAACGCGCGCGGCTCGCGACCGAGGAACATGTTCTCGGCAACCGTGAGGTTGGGAAGAAGCGTAAGTTCCTGAAAGACGGTCGCGATACCCGCTTCGCGCGCCTGAGCCGCGCCCTGGAAGCGGATCGGAGCGCCGCTCAACCTGATTTCCCCCGCATCCGCCGACTGGACCCCGGCCAACAGCTTCATCAGCGTCGACTTGCCCGCGCCGTTTTCGCCCGTGACGGCGTGCACGGTACCCCCATGCCCTGCGAAAGTGACTTCTCGCAGGGCATGGATCGGGCCGAAGCTCTTCGAAACCTGACGGAATTCGATGAGTGGCACGCGCTCCTTGGTTGCTGGAACGGGCACGCGGCCGGTCATCGCGATCGCGCTCCGGACTAGAGGGACGTCAGCGCTTGAAGCTCTTTTCGATCTCGTCCGCGGGAAGCGTGGACGGGAACCAGTAGGCATCGTTGAGATCCGGACGATAGTAGTCGTCGAAGTTCTCGGCCGTGATCGGCTGGGGATCGGAATAGTAGTAGCGGTTGACTTCCTTGCCTTCCAGCAGGGCCACTGCGGCGCGCAGTATGGCCGGACCCAGGCCCGGTGTGAAGATCGGGCCGACTGAATCAGCACCGGCTTCCTTCCAGGCGCGCAGGAAGCCGTTGTTGGCCTCTCCGGTCATCGGCACGAGCGGGCTGCCAAGTTCATTGAACACGTCGAAGCAGGCACGTGTCATGTCGGCACCGGAGAACCAGATCCCGTCGACGGGCTGACCCGTTGCCACCAGGTTCTCGCATAGTTGCTTCGCCTTCGGATAGTTCCAGTCGCCGAAGACCTCCGCGCCGATCTTGATGTCGGTTCCTTCGATCGCCTCGCGGAAGCCGTTATAGCGCGCCGTCTCCTCCCCGGAACCGGCAATGCCTCGGAAGGCCCAGATCGTGCCCTTGCCGCCGAGACGATCCTTCAGGAATTCGCCGCCAGCGCGTCCGAAAGGCTCGCCGCCGCCGTAGACGTTGACCGTCGCGCCCGGCAGGTTCTCGAGCTTGGCGAAGACGACGACCGGAATTCCAGCCTTTACCGCCGCGTCGACCTGGGCCTTGACGAGATCGTCGGCGATGGGAAGCACGAGGAGCGCATCCACCTTGTTCGTCAGCAGATCCTCGATATCGGAGACCTGCTTGGCGGGCTGCCATCCGGCATCCACGAAGCGAAACTCCTTTATCGACGGGTTCTGCGCGGCTGCGTAGTTGATCTCCTGAATCGTCTGGACGATCCAGGTGTTGCCGGTACCCGGCCAGGACATGCCGATGACCCAGGGCGCATCCTTCTTGAACGTGTCGGCGGGTATCACCTGATCGGACTTTGCGGCCAGTATGTCGGGCGGGAGAAGCTCGACGCCCTGAGCCATACTCGCAATATTGGAAGACAACAAAGCCACAGCAGCAACAGCGGTGGCACTCAAAAAGCGCTTCAGCGACATTCGATATTCCTCCCCAGGTCGCGCCGCACACTGGCGCGAAAGCCGATGATTTCGACCTTGCACGAGCCTATGCGAGCATGAAAAGAACATCAAGCGAAAGCTGCGCGAAACTGCATGTCATCGGAATCGAATTCATATATGTGAAGAAGACACGAGGTGGAGCATTCTAGGAGGATATGCACGCAGATGGCCTGCCCCAATTGAGTGGTGTGGTTTCAGCCGAAGTAGGTGACCCATCCGCTGGCGGCAGCCAACGGCCCGCGAAAGGCGCGAATTGCGGGGCACAGCCGCGCCGATGCGATGCGCGAGGTATGTCGGCTTTCAGCACTGCGGTCACTAGTGCTGAACGGCCGGATTGGGGCGCGTTGCCGTCGAAGTGCGGCGGCCAATCGAACGGCTGCTGTTCCGGCTACGCCCCCTTAAAGCCGTCGGACCGCAATCCACCCGACCCTGCCGTTGACTTTCGCCCCCAAGCTACACCTGCGAAATCATTTCCTACGGCAGTTCCAGGGCCGTCTGCTGACTGTCCGGCTCTGGCCCAAAAACGGCGAAAGCCGACGTTCGGCCAACGACCCCGTGCCGGTGGTTTGGGCTGCTCCGACCGCTGCCCGAAACCGGCCATTCGAAGGGCATCCGGATCTCGGCTCGAACGGGGCCGACTGCGAACTGTCCGCTACCGGCTGAGATACTGAGAAAGCCGACGTTCAACCAACGACCCTATCGTCGCCGCTTGGGGTGCTACCGTCGCCGACCGAAGCTTTGCCGTTCGTTCGGCTCCCCAGGGACGGCAGAGCCGGGCCGCTAACCGGACCAGCAGCTACTGAGGCGAAGTCATCTTGGGGCGACGCCTCTCGGCTTCGATGTTGCGAATGATCTGCGCAGCGAGTCCGACATGGAACACGGCGCTGGCCTCAGGCGTCGGGCGCGCCGCCGTTCGTCTACGTAGGCCCGCTCTCGGCGAGATCGTTCCACACCAACTGCCCGGTGAGCTTGCCGCCGTCGACCTCGAAGCGGTCGATGAATCGTTTGCCGAAAAACGGTGTTCCGTCCGGCCATTCGCCGCTGAGGGTACCGAAGCAGTAGACGATCATGCCGCCCTCGCCGAAGCACTCGTCGAAGGTAGTGTAGGTCTTCCGGACGAAGCGGTAGCGCTGGCGTCCGAAGGAGACGAGTTCCTCGAGCGCGGAAAAGCGGCGGTCGCCGGGAAACGTCATAGAGAAACCGTCGGCGAGGAAGCCGCGTGCGCGGTCGAGGTCGCGCGCTTCCATCGCAGCCAGAAAGGCGCGCACCGTCGCGGAGGGAGAGGGCAGCGGCATGCCCGGCGCGCGTGACACCCGGCCGCGCATGTAACTCGTGGGTTGGACCTCCTCGATGACGACCGTGATGCCGTCCAGCGGCGCGTCGATGGTGACGCGCACCGCGTCGGTCAACCGCGTCGCGAGCGCGCGGCGGGTCTCGTGGTCATAGCCTTCGATCAGCGTCATCCGGATGACCGGCATGTGTTTCCCCCTTCGCATGTGCGCTCCGCGCATCTTCGATTGACATAATGGTATATTGACATACCATTAGGCGCAACAAGCCATCGGAACGCGGAATGAAAACAGGGACGAACAAGCCTTACGAGGCTCCGAAAACCGGCGGCGGCCAAGCAAGGCTCGACGCCAACAACCGCGTTCCGCTCTACCACCAGATCTTTCTCATCCTGCGCAACCGCATCTATGGCGGCACCCTTGCGCCGGGCGATATCGTCGCCGGGGAGCAGGAACTCAGCCATGAATTCGACGTCTCGCGCATCACCGCCAAGCGCGCGCTTAACGAACTGGCCGACGCCGGCCTCGTGATCCGCGAGCGCGGGCGCGGCACACGCGTGGTCAAGCGTCCGCCGCCGCCGGCCGTCACCTCGTCGATCGAAGGCTGGCTGGAAAACATCTCGCTGATGGGCCTCGCGACCGAGGCCCGCGTACTCGATTTTGGCTATGTGCCGGCGAGCGAGGACATCGCCAGCGCACTCAGCCTGGCGCAGGGCATGGAGGTGCAGCGCGCGGTGCGTGTGCGCCTGCTCGACGCGCAGCCAATGTCCTATCTGGTGACTTATGTGCCGAGCGACATCGGCCGCAGTTTCGATGCCGACGACCTGAACGCCATGCCTCTGCTTCATCTGCTCGAGCGCGCCGGCGTCAATGTTGCGTCCGCCCGGCAGAGCATATCGGCGACGATGGCCGACGCGGCGGTGGCAAGCGCGCTCTCGATCGCCACGGGCGCACCGCTGATTGAGGTGCGCCGCGTCGTGCGCGATGCCGCCGACCGGCCGGTGGAATATCTGCGCGTCCTCTACCGCCCCGATCTCTATCGCTTCGAAATGTCCATGCGCCGGGTCCGCGAGATGGACGGCATGCGGTGGACGACCCAGACATCATCCCCGGTCCCGGCCGGAGATGCTGATTCAAGAATAACCGGGGAACACTGAATCGACCGCCGGTCGAACCAATTGGAGGTGAATTATGGCTGACGTAACGTCATCGACGAAGATCAATTCGGGCGGGCTTCGCCGCCGCGACTTTCTGGCGACCGGCGCAGCGGCGCTTGGCCTCGGCATCACCGGCTTTCCGGCGATCCTGCGTGCGCAGGCGGCTCCGGTCAAGATCGGCCTGATCCATCCCGTCTCCGGCTTCATCGCCTTCTCAGGCACGCAGTGCCGCGCAGGCGCCGAAATGGCCATAGCCGACATCAATGCGGCGGGCGGCATCAAGTCGATGGGAGGTGCCATGCTGGAGGCCATGCTCGCCGACAGCCAGGGCAAGCCCGACATCGGCGCGGCCGAAGTTGCCAAGATGACGGAAGCCGGCGTCAACGGAATCGTTGCGGGATACTCCTCGGCGATTTCGCTCGCTACCTCGCAGGAAGCTGCCAAGACCAACACGCCGCACATCGTCGATGTCGGCGTCTCCGACCAGATCGTCTCGCGCGGCCTGGCCAACACGTTCCGATTCGCGCCCGGCTACGGCAAGGTCGCACAGATGGCGGTCGCCAATCTCGACACGATCAACAAGGCGGCCGGCTCGCCGGCGAAGACCGCGATGATCATTCATGAGGAATCGCTGTTCGGCACCGGCACCGCTGAACTGCTGACCAAGCAGCTGCCCGGCATCGGCGTCGAGGTCGTCGAGGTCATCAAGCACGCCAATCCGACGCGCGACTTCACCAACATCGCGCTGCAGATCAAGTCCAAGAAGCCGGACCTCATCATCCCGGCCAACTACTACAATGAATATGTCCTTCTCGCCCGCACCCTGCGCCAGCAGCGCATCGAGGCGAAGGGCATCTATTCGGTGCTGGGCGGTGCCGCGTCGAGCTACCAGTTCGTCAAGGAATTCCCGGAAGCAGCCGAGCTGATCATGGACTGCAACCATTGGTACGATCCGACGTCGGACCTGGCGCTCCCCCGCCGCAAGGCGGCCGAGGCCAAGGGCCTGATCTACACCTACGAGGTGTTCCTGGCCTACAATGCGGTGGCCTTCCTGGCCGACGCCATCGAACGCGCCGGCTCGGCCGACAAGGACGCCGTCAACGCGGCGCTGGCCGCCTCGACCTGGGATCAGCACGGCATGCCGTATGGTCCGACAAAGATGGTCAACGGCCAGAACGAGGGCGCGCAGCCGGTAAACACGCAGGTCCAGAAGGGCATCATCGAAGTGATCTATCCGGAAGAGTTCGCCTCGGCGAAGGCGATCTTCCCGATGACGATGTAGCATCGCACGACGTCGACAGCGGCCGGGCACGACGCCCGGCCGGTTTCCGCGGCCCGGTAGCTGGCGAAAACCGTCTTGACCGCGCGCCGGCTCTCGTCGGCCGTGAGCGGCGGCGGCTGTAGTCCCATCGACGCGCGCACGCAAGAGGCCACGAAAGGCGAGTAGCCGGTGGGCCCCTCGGGCGGTTTGTACTCCC